>JBAZEI010000007.1:0-24545 GCA_041654015.1 Minisyncoccota bacterium
GCCATTACTTCATCTTTCAAAAATCTTTCTTTTGCGGGAATATTTTCTAATGCTTTTTCTTTAATTTTAAGCTTTTTTTCCAATTGAGGAATTTTGCCGTAAATTATTTCGGCCACTTTATCTAATTGCCCTGTTTTTTCATATTCTTGAGATTCTTTAAATAATTGCTCTATATTTTTTTTGATTTCTCCAACTTCAGTAAATATTTCCTTTTCTTTTTGCCATTTGCTATTAAGCTCTTTAAATTTTTTTCTTAGCAATTTCAACTCATTATCAATCTTTTTATTTTGAACTTCTTTCTTATTTTGCGATCTGTCTTTTTTAAGCGCCTGCTGTTTTAATTCCAAAGATTTTATCTTATTTTTCAAATCGCTTATTACCAAAGGGATACTGCCAATTTCCATGCTTAATGCTGAAGCCGCTTCGTCTATAAGATCTATCGCTTTATCCGGCAAAAAGCGCGAACTAATATAACGGCTTGATAGTTGAACTGCTGCAACTAAAGCTTCTTCGGAAATTTTAAGCCCGTGGTGAGCCTCATATTTAGGTTTTAATCCTCTTAAAATCTCTAATGCTTCCTCAGGAGAAGGTTCTTCCACAAAAACTGGCTGAAAACGACGCTCTAAAGCCGGATCTTTTTCAATATACTCCCTGAAATCTTTAAAAGTAGCCGCTCCAATAGCGCGCAATTCTCCCCTCGCTAACGCCGGTTTTAAAAGATTGGAAGCGTCAATCGCTCCCTCAGCCGCTCCAGCCCCAACCAAAGTATGAATTTCATCAATAAAAATAATAATATCGCCGGCTTTCTTTATCTCTTTTAATAGATTCTTTAATCTCTCCTCAAATTCTCCCCGAAAACGAGTGCCGGCGATTAAAGCGCCTAAATCTAAGGAAATAATTTTTTTATGAGCTAAACTCTCAGGTACTTCACCACTAACAATCCGCTGAGCCAAACCTTCAACAATAGCTGTTTTCCCTACTCCTGCTTCTCCGATTAAAATCGGATTATTTTTTGTCCGTCGAGACAATATTTGCATCACCCGTCTCAATTCTTCTTCTCTTCCTATCACCGGATCCAATTTATGCTCCTCAGCCAATTTAGTGAGATCCTGGGTATATTTTTCTATAGCCGTGCCTACTTCTTGAAATTCATCCAGTATTTTCTCTCCTTTTGAATATTGATAAAGAGCCTCCAAAAAATCCTCCTTTTTAAGGCCGTATTTATTTATTAATTCTTGCGCGGAATTTTTAGTGCCAAGAATTCCATAAAAAAGATATTCCGGAGAAATGTACTCATTCTTATCTTCCATTGTTTTTTTTGCCGCGCTTTCTATAATCTGCATCATTTCCTGCGAAAGATACATCTGGCCAAACCCTCCGCCAACACTAAAAACCCTTGGTAGTTTGGCAATCTCTTCAAAGGTATCCTTCAACAAATTTTCTGTATCAACATCCATATTTTTCTCCAATATCTCTCTCACCCCAGATTCGTCTTCATCTAATAAAACATATAAAAGATGGAGAGCGCGCATCTCTCCCTGATTTCTTTCAATAGCCATTTGCTGGGCTTTCTCTATTGCTACTTGGGCTTTTGAAGTGAATCTCCCTAAAGGCATAATAGAATTTAGAATTTAGTATTTTCTTTAATCGGATATTCTCCCAAGACAATCTCTTTGGTTAAAGTTTCATCGTCCCGTAATATTTTTAACACTACTTTATCGCCAACATTATATTGACGAACAAAAGTTGCTAATTGATTACTCTGGTCTATCTTTTGATTGTTAATTTCTAAAATAATATCTCCTTCCTCTAATCCAGCTTGCCAAGCAGGAGAGTTTTCTTCCACTGCTGGCTCATTATTTTCTCCTCTTGACAGAAGAGCGCCATAGTCAACCGACAATTGTTTCTCTTCCTGAATCGCCGGATTAATTAAAATATATCTTACTCCCAAATAAGGTACTTTAATTTTTCCTGTCTCTATTGCCTGCTTTGCCGCATTTTTAACTTTATTTATAGGAATAGCAAAACCAATATTTTCAGCGCCAGAAACTTTTGCCACATTTACCCCAATGACTTCGCCTTTAAGATTTAATAAAGGACCCCCTGAATTACCTTCATTAATGGCGGCATCTGTCTGAATAACATCATTAAGAACTACCATCTCGCCATAATTATCAATCACCTGAACTGAACGCGACAAACCAGAAATCACGCCGCGCGAGACAGTATTTTGAAACTCCCCTAAAGCATTACCAATAGCAATTACTGTTTGCCCTAAAGAAAGACTGGTAGAATCGCCTAAACTCAAGGGAGTTAAACCTGATTTTTCTATTTTTAAAATAGCGAAGTCTTCAACTGGATCGCGGGCTATTATTTTAGCAGTATATTTTTTCCCGTCATTCATTAAAACTGTGTAGCTCGCCTCTGAATCCTCCACCACATGGCGATTGGTAATAATATACCCCCGAGAATCAATAATAAATCCACTGCCGGCGCTTATCTCTCGGGGCTCAATTCCTTTCTGGCGATACTGAGGAACCCTAAAATAAAAGCCAAACGGATCTAACCCCCCAAACCCCTCAAATGGATTAATATAATATTCCTCAATGACTGGTAAATCTTTTGTCGCGATAACGCTGACCACTGAATTCTCGCTTTTTTTAATCACTTCCAATATTTTACCCTCATAATCATTTTCTCCTTCTAATTGCCTCTCTTCTAAATTTTCTCCAGCAGAATTGCTTCTTAAATTATCTCCTAAATAATACCGGGAAGAAAAAATACCGCCAAGAAAACCAAAGACAAAAGAACCGGCAAAACCAATGATAAGAAAAGTTATTAAAAGTTTTTGTATTTGTTTCTCCATATAATACAAAATTTAATTTTTTATATTCGTCCGCCAGTTAGTGGAATCAGTTAGCGGACTGTTGTTTTTTTATTTTCCAAAACGACGTTGCCGTTTTTGAAACTCTTTTAGGGCTAAATCAAATTGTTTCTTGTTAAAATCAGGCCAATAAATTTTTGGGAAATACAATTCGGCATAAGTTCCTTGAAAAGGCAAAAAATTAGATAAACGCATTTCACCTGACGTTCTGATAATAAAATCTGCTTCGGGCAGGCCTTTGGTATCCAGATGATCCATAATAATTTTTTCATTTATTTTTTCAGGGGGTATTTTTTTCTGAACAATTTTTTTTACTGCTCTGACTATTTCATCGCGGCCCCCATAGCTCAAAGCAATATTTAAAAACATTTTATCATTATTTTTTGTTAATTGCTGGGCTTTTTTCAATTCTTTCTGTAAATCTTTTGGCAACATTTGCATATTGCCCAAATGGCGGAATTGAATCCCTTGTTTCAAGAAAGAAGAGGCATATTTTTTAGCGAACTCTGTAAAAAGACGCATCAAATAATCAACCTCCTCTTTTGACCTTTTCCAATTTTCGGTAGAAAATCCATAAAGAGTCAAAACTTTAATGTTTTTTTGACGGGCGTAATTAATTATCTCCACCACCCTTTCAATCCCTTTTTTATGGCCAAAAAAACTGGGCAGTTTTCTTGCCTTTGCCCAACGCCGATTGCCATCAATCATAATGCCGATATGCTTTGGTAAAAATTCTTTTTTCGTTTTCTTCATAATAACAATGTTACAAAGGTTCGGAATATTGTCTCAAAAACACGCTATCAAATTCCCCAGCGAGGAATTTGCGCTCGCGCTCGGCCTCGCTCTCTCACTTTGTTCGAACCATGCCTGCTTCGGCCTGCGCGACGGTTTTTTCAACAACATATCCGAACCTTTTTATTGCTTATTTCCAATATTAGTAAGTAAACTGAATATTCCTTCCTGAACGACATTAGTGGAAGCAGAGACACAAACAAACGAAACGAACGAAAAGGAAAGCCGGAACAAGCGAAGCGGATTCCGGAAGGTATTCCAGAGTGAGTGAGTATTGTTTGTCTCTGCTGGAATGCAGGAGTGAAGGAGGATATTCAGTTTACCCTCCTCGTCTTACTCCCTGAACCCTGTGCCCGCTGGAATCAACCTGCCAATAATGACATTTTCTTTGAGGCCTTTTAAATAATCTTTTTGGCCTTCTATTGCCGCCCGAATTAAAACTCTGGAGGTTTCCTGAAAAGAAGCTGCCGATAAGAAGCTCTCTGAGCTAAGAGCAACATTTTTAATACCCATCAATATTTCTTCCGCCTTTGGAGGGGCTTTTTTAATATCTTTACTGCATTGAACTGCTTCTCTAAAAGCCTTCTTGGAAATTATCTCTCCCGGAATAAACTCACTCTCCCCTCTATCCGTTATTTTTACTTGAGAGAACATCTGCTTGATAATAATTTCAAAATGTTTTTCGTTAATATCTTCTCCGGCGATATTATACACCTTTTTTACTTCTTTTAAAATATATTGCTGGCAAATATCTCTCCCTGAAATTCTTAAAAGTTTTTTCAAATTAATATTGCCTTCGCAAAGCTGGTCTCCCTTTTTGACTGAATCTCCTTTTTTAACCCAAATTGTAACTTTCTCCGGGATAGTGTACTCAACGGTCTGAGATTTCTTATTTTTTGTTTTATTGCTTGATTCTATAACAATAGACTTTTGATGATTAACTTTTTTGATATCTTTAACTATTCCTTCGACTTCAGAAATAGGCGCTTCTCCTTTTGGAATTCGCGCTTCAAATATCTCTTCTACTCGGGGCAAACCTTGAGTAATATCAACTGCTTGAGCCACACCGCCGGTATGAAAAGTTCTTAATGTTAATTGAGTCCCTGGCTCGCCGATTGATTGGGCGGCAACAATACCAACTGCTTCGCCTAAATCAATGGGTTTTCGCCAGCTTAAATCAACGCCATAACATTTTTGGCAAATGCCGTTTAAACTCTCGCAGGTTAAAGGAGAACGAATTATTACTGCCTCTGCTGAAGAATTTAATATTTTATCAATAGTTTCTTGGTTAATCAATTCTCCTGACTTCAAAATTACTTTTCCGTTTTTATCAACTATATCCTGAGCTATAAATCTTCCAAAAATTCTTTTTTCAAACCTGTCACCTTCGACCTCACAATCTTTTCTAGTAATCACAATCCCCTGTTTGGTTCGACAATCTTCTTCTTTAACAAGAATATCCTGAGCAACATCCACCAATCTCCTTGTTAGATAACCGGCAAAAGAAGTTTTTAACGCCGTATCAGCCAGTCCTTTTCTGCCGGCATGGGAAGCGGCAAAGTATTCAAGAACATTAAATCCCTCCTGATGAGAAGATAAAATAGGCATTTCTATCAAACGGCCCATAGGATTAACTACTAATCCTTTTATCCCCATTATTTGGGAAGCTACTCCCCAGTTACCTTTGGCTCCAGAATTAAAGAAAATATAAACAGAGTCATCTTTTTTTAAAGCATTGGGAACAAGATTAGATATTTCATCAACTGCGCGCCGCCATTCAGCTTCAGTCAAAGTTTTTCTTTCCTCAGAAGTAAGAAATCCTTCTTTGTATTGGTTTATTATTTCCTCTGCTTTTTTGGAAGTTTCAGCTAAAATAGATTGTTTTTCTTTTGGAATTTTTAAGTCAGTCAGCCCCCAAGAAACGCCCGATAAAGTTGCGTAATAAAAACCTAATTCTTTTATCGCATCCAAAATTTCGGCGCTCTCTTTAAAATCTTTATAATGATGAATTATTTCTTTTGTTATTTGTTTTATTTCTTTAGTGGTTAATTGTTTGTTGTAAAAAGGAAAGTCTTCTGGCAAAACTTCATTAAAAATAATCCTTCCTACTGTAGTAGTAATCAACTGATTTTTTTCTTTGGCTATTCTTACTTTAATTAGCTCCTGAAGTTCTATTTTTTTATATTCATAAGCTAATAAGGCCTCTTTTTCGTCAGAAAAAACTTTCTCTTTTTGACTTTGTTTCTTATCGTCTTCTATAACTTTATCCATCGTCAGCCAATAAATGCCAACGATCATTTCATGCCGTGGTAGCATTGCCGGTTCGCCATTGGCTGGTTTTAATAATCCTAAATCTGCCAGCATTCTCGTTTCACACTCTCTTTGCGCTTCTTCTGATAAAGGAAGATGAACTGCCATTTGATCTCCATCAAAGTCAGCATTAAAAGGAGGCGTTACCAAAGCTGAAATTTGAATCGCCAGCCCTTCAATCAATTTTGGTTTAAACGCCTGAATGCTTAAACGATGCAGTGTCGGCGCCCTATTAAGCAAAACATATTTATCTTTAACTATTGTCTCCAATATCCCCCAAACAACATCCGAGCCTTCCTCTATAAAACGATTAGCCGCTCGAGGATTAAAAACAATTTCTCTTCTGATTAATTCACCGGCAACAAAAGGTTTAAATAATTCTAAAGCCATTTTCTTCGGAATACCGCATTCATTAATTTTTAGTTGCGGTCCGATAACAATTACCGAGCGTCCTGAATAATCCACTCTTTTTCCTAAAAGATTCTGGCGGAAACGGCCCTGTTTTCCTTGCAAAATGTCGGCTAAAGACCGTAAGGGGCGGTGCTGGGCTGAATGCATCGGAGTAGTCCCTGAAGTCTTCCTTATTGAATTATCAATTAAAGCATCAACTGCTTCCTGAAGCATTCTTTTCTCATTTTTAATAATTACTTCCGGGGCTTTAAGCTCTATCAGCTTTTTTAAACGAACATTGCGATTAATCACTCGGCGATAAAGATCATTTAAGTCAGATGTAGCAAACTTACCTCCGTCTAACTGAACCATCGGTCTTAAATCCGGCGGCAACACAGGTAAGTTTGTTAAAAACATCCATTCTGGTCGTGTTTTTGATTTTAAAAATCCTCTGACTAATTTCAAGCGAGCAAGAAGTTTTTTATCAATATTTTTAGATTTTTTCTCTATCTGTTTTTCTAATTCTTTCGCTAATTTCTTTAAATCTACTTCTTCCAAGAATCTCTTTACCGGCTCGCTTCCTGTCTCTGCCGTAAAAACTTCACCGTATTTCTTTGATAAGTTTATATAATCAATTTCAGAGAAAATAGCTTTTAATTTTATTGAATCCATCTCCGCTCTCGCTTGCTTTTTTGATTGCTCTAATTCTTTCTTTTTTTTGGCAGGCCAGGTTTTTAATTTTACTTGATATTCTGATTCAATCTCTTCCAAAACTCTTTTTTTCGCTTCTTCATCAACAGAAGTAACGATATAACTATTATAATAGATGACTCTTTCTAATGGCAGCATCGGAATATTTAAAATAAGCCCAATTCTTGACGGAACGCTTCGTAAAAACCAAATATGAGCTACCGGCGTTGCTAATTTAATATGCCCCATTTTTTCACGCCTCACAAAAGAACGAGTGACTTCTACCCCGCAGCGATCACAGACAATACCTTTATAATGAACTCCCCGATATTTGCCGCAAGCGCATTCATAATCCTTAACTGGCCCAAAAATTTGTTCCGAAAACAAACCTTCTTTTTCCGGCTTTTGGGTGCGGTAATTAATTGTTTCCGCTTTCGTCACTTCTCCGTAAGTCTTTGTTATTTCGTTATATGACCATGATAAAATTTCCTCTGGAGAAGCAATTTTTAAACCCAGAGCTTCAAAATCGCTGATTTTTGTTTCTAAATCTTTGCTCATAATAAATTATTTATTATTTATTTCTTTCGGCATTTTTTTATCATCTTCTGTTTGAAGCCCTATAAGATTTACTGAGAGCCCTAAAGCCTGCAACTCTTTTAAAATAACGCTAAAGGCCGCTGGAATATTTGGGCTCTTTATTTTTTCTCCTTTAATAATGGCTTCATAAGCCGCCCCTCTTCCTAAAACATCGTCTGATTTAATTGTCAGCATTTCCTGTAATGTGTAAGCCGAGCCATAACCTTCTAAAGCCCAAACTTCCATTTCTCCAAACCTCTGACCCCCATGATGCGCCCTCCCCTGCAAGGGCTGTTGGGTAATTAAAGAATATGACCCAATTGCCCGCATATGCACTTTATCTTTTACCATATGCTCTAATTTCATTAGATACATCATTCCTACAGCCACTTTTTTGTCAAAAGCTTCTCCGGTTTTCCCATTGTATAAAACAACTTTTCCGTCTTCTGGCAACCCGGCTTTGATGAGTTCCTGTTTAATGTCTTCTTCTGTGGCGCCATCTAAAGAAGGGCTAATGGCTCGGTACCCTAATCTTTTTGCCGCCAAACCTAAATGATTTTCAAAAACCTGCCCCAAGTTCATTCGGCTGCCAATACCCAAAGGATTCAAAATTACATCTACTGGAGTGCCATCTTCCAAATAAGGCATATCCTCTTCAGGAACAATTACTGAAATAACTCCTTTGTTTCCATGGCGTCCCGCTAATTTATCTCCTACCATTATATTTCTTAATTCAGCAATTTCCACACTGATTCTTTTTATTACCCCAATATTTAATTTATCTCCTTCTTTCCGCGAAAGAATTTTTGCTCTAATCACTCGCCCTTGTCTGGATGGCTCTAAAGTTAAAGATGTATCTTTAATATCTTTCATCTGCTCTCCAAAAATAGCCTGCAATAATCTTTCCTCTGAAGTTAATTCTGCTTTGCCCTTTGGAGAAATTTTACCCACTAAAATATCGCCGCCTCTGACTTCAGCTCCTATTCGCACAATTCCTTCTTCATCCAAGTTTTTTAATTTCTCTTCAGAAACATTGGGGATATCCCGTGTTGTTGTTTCTGGGCCTAATTTAGTCTCTACTACGTCACAGGTAAAATCTTCTAAATAAACTGATGTAAAATAATCATTTTTTAACACTCTTTCGGAAATAACAATTGCATCTTCGTAATTAGCGCCAAAAAAGGGCATAAAAGCAACCAGTAAATTCTGACCAAGAGCTAAAGCTCCGTTTTCTGTGGCTGCTCCGTCTGCCAAAATATCGCCTTTCTTTACCTCATCTCCTTTTTTCACTATTGGTTTTTGCATCAACCAGCTATTTTTATTACTCCGGCCAAAATTAATTAATTTATAAACAACCCTGCTGTCCTTGTTTCTTCCACTGGCCCTAACCACTATATGCTCTGCGTCAACTTCCTCAACCACCCCCTCAATTTCATTAACCAAGCATTGACCTGATTCAAGAGCAATTTTTGGCTCAATACCGGTAGCCACCAAGGGCGCCTGCGCCCTAACACAAGGGACTGCCTGCCTTTGCATATTAGCGCCCATTAAGGCCCTATTAGATTCATCATGCTCCAAAAAAGGAATCAAACTAACAACGACAGAAATAATTTGTTGGCAGGAAACATCCATTAAATCAACTTCCTTGCTTTGCACCAGCATCGGCTCCCCTTTTACTCGAGCGCCAATCCATTCTTCTTTTATTCCCCCTTTTTCATCAATATCAACAGCGCTATGAGCAATCTTGTGTTTTAATTCTTCAAAAGCATCTAACCAAACTATCTCGCCAGTAACTTGGCTATTCTCCACTTTAATATACGGCGTTTCAATAAAACCGAATTCGTTAAGCCGGGCATAAAGAGACAAAGAAAGAACCAATCCTATGTTTTGCCCTTCAGGCGTCTGAATAGGGCATAAACGCCCATAATGGCTAACATGAATATCTCTTACTTCTAAGCCCGCTCTTTCTTTTACCAATCCTCCTGGCCCCATACAAGTCACCCTCCTTTTATGTTCAACTTCGGATAACATATTCATTTGCTCCATAAATTGACAGAGTTGAGAAATATTGAAAAATTCCCGGATAACAGTTACTAATTGGTGAGGATTAATTAATTGATCCGGGGTTAAAGTTTCAGGATCTAAAATAGCCATTCTGTCCAAAATAGTCCTTCGCATTCTCATTAACCCCACTCTAAATCTTTCTGTTAAGATCTCCCCTACCGCTTTTACCCGACGATTTCCTAAATGGTCAATATCATCCTCCAAGGCCTCTTCATCATTATTTAAACGAATCATTTCCTTAATGATAGCCACAATGTCTTCTTGAGTTAAACTTCTTTGGCTAAAAGGAAAATTTAGACTAAGCCGCTGATTAAGTTTATATCTGCCAACTTTTGCTAAATCATACCTATCTATGCGAAAGAACATATTATTGATTAAGTCAGAGGCGTTATCAAAAGTAGCCAATTCACCGGGCCGTAAATGGCGATAAATCTCAATATAACCCTCTTCTTTATTTGTGGATATGTCTTTTTTAAGGGTATTCTCTATATATTTAATCGGAGATTTTTCTTCCTCCTCTTTAAATATTCGTTTTATATCTTTATTGCTTTCCAGACCAAAAATTCTTAAAAGCGTCGTTACTGTCACTTTTCTTTTGCGGTCTATTTTAACACCTATAGTTCCATCACTATCGGTTTCAAATTCCAACCAAGCCCCGTGGTTAGGAATTAGTTTAGCGTTAAAAACTCTTCTCCCTTTTAGATTAACCGAAGTAAAATAGACGCCGGGTGAACGATTGATTTGGGAAATGACAACTTTTTCAACCCCATTGATAATAAAAGTCCCCCGAGGAGTCATCATTGGAATATCTCCAAAATAAACTTCTTTTTCCCCAATACTGCCTGATTTTTTACTCGTCAGTCTTAATTTCACCCTTAATGCCGAATCATAATTCAATCTTTTTTCTTTTGCCTGGTCTTCTGATATTTTTGGGGGATCCAGATAATAATCTAAAAAACCTAATTCTAAGGCTTTTCCGCTATAGTCTTTTATCGGCAATAACTCGTTAAAAACGTCTTTAATCCCTTGCTCCAAAAACCATTTAAAAGATTCTATCTGGAATTCAGTGAGTCGCGGAGGCTCTAAAATTTTCCGGGAATAACGGGAAAAATTTTTAATTGTTGGCTGGTTGAGCATTAAAAAAAGCTTAATTAAGCATTAAAAAAAGCAAGAGCAATAAAAGCAACACAAATAACCCTAATCTTAAAATTAGGTTCCGATTTTTAAAACTTGAAAAATAGATTGAGCAATTCTTTTAGAAATAATGCTTTTTTCTTTATAAAAACTTATCTGCCAATTTTTGATAATTGTTTTGTTTATTTTATGCTTTTTAAAAAATTTGTCAAGACTAGGAAGCAAATCTTCCCCTTTTTCCGCTTGAATCCAGTATTTTTGCGCTTTTTCTTCAAAAGAAAGTGTAATCATCTTAACTTTTAATCTTCTTAAAATGTTTTTGTTTCCATTGTTGGATTTTCTGATGATCTCCAGAAAGCAAAACCTTTGGAACCCGCCAGCCAATCTTTTTATTATTTTTTTGAGGATAAAAAACTGCAGGTCGTGTATATTGCGGATATTCGCCTAAAAATCCAAAATTTGGTATTTCTAATTTAGAATTTGAAATAAATGATTCTTCCAATAAGGACTCCTTGTTTATCACTCCTGGCAATAAACGAGTAATACTATCAACAAGAACCATTGCCGGCAATTCTCCACCAGTTAAAATATAGTTGCCAATCGAAATCTCTTCATCGGCTATATATTTTGCCACTCTCTCGTCTACTCCTTCATAACGAGGACAAATAAGAATTATTCTCTTATATTGAGATAATTTTTTTACCCGCGATTGATCCAATTTTTTCCCTTTTGGGGAAAAAAGAATAACTCGGCACTTTATGTTTTGTTTAATTCCCTTCTTTAAATCCTTTACTGCTTTATAAATCGGCTCTACTTTAAAAATCATCCCCTTACCGCCGCCATAAGGAACATCATCCACGCTTTGATGAGAATCGGTTGTCCAATTTCTTAAATTATGAATATAAATTTCTATTATTTTCTTTGACTGCGCTCTTTTAATAATAGAGGTATCAAAATAATTCTTAAAAACTTCTGGAAAAATTGTAAGAATATCAAAACGCATACCTTTTAGTAAATTGCTGCATTGCTGCATTGTTCCATTGTTAGCTGTCATTGCGAGGAGTACCCCCCTGAAAGGGGGGTACGACGCGGCAATCCCAGTGAGATTGCTTCTCCGCCAACTGGCGGATCGCAATGGCAGGAAACAAAATTGACAAAGAATATTGGGACGTCCGACGTCGTTAATTTTATTATGAGACAGAGGAGAACTGTTCTCCTCTGTATTCTTCGCTTCGCTTACAATGACAAATGACAACAAAAAATCACGGTTATTATAATAATACCGTGATTTTTGATTTTTTTCAACCCCCTCCTCTGGAGGAGGGGGTCAATCACACTTAAGCGTAGTTTAGATTTTCAAATCATCAATGATGTTATCAGCCATTTTCTCCGCCTCACGGTTTGCTTTTGAAGAACCCTCTGGTTCTTCAATTTTTAGATTTACCCGAGCTTTATTCTTAGCCCCAGCTACTTTAAGAATAGTTCTTAAAGCTTTAGCCGTTGATCCTTGGCGGCCAATAATCTGGGCCATATCATTAGGATCTACTTTTAAAGAAAGTAAAACCCCCATCTCATCAACTTTGCGTTCTACTTGAACTGCATCTGGGTTGCTGACAATATTTTTGACAATAAACTCGAGTATTTTTTGATCAACTGGTAATTCTGCCATATTTCCAGAGTTAGTATTTTCTTAATTCTTAATCTCATCCTCAGTAGCCGTCGACCCTTCATCCTTTCAGCTACCTCACATAACAATCATAAGTTAACAACACTAAAAAGTCAACCCCCGTCTTTTTATAAAAGGTGGGGGTCAACCCTTGTCTGCCAACGCCTCTGCTTCTTCCAATTTGAGCGAAAAAACCTTAGAGTTGTCATCTTCAGACAAAGTGATACCGTAAATCACGTCCACAGCGTTCATTGTCATCCGGTTATGAGTAATAATAATAAACTGGGTTTTTTTGGTTAAAGCTTTCAAAATTTCAGAAAAACGGCGGCTATTATCTTCATCTAAAGCGGCATCAATTTCATCAACCACCAACAAAGGCACATTGGATTGCTCAACTAAAGCAAAAAGTAAGCAGATTGCTACTAATGTTTTTTCGCCGCCGGAAAGCATTTCTAAGCTCTGCAGTTTGGTTTTCGGAACATTGATTTTAATATCTACCCCCAAAACCAAATTTTCATCATTGTTTTTTTCTTTCCTTTGAACTAATTTAGCTGAGCCGCCGTTAAATATCAGCCGAAAATAATTATTGAATTGGCCATTGATTTCTTTAATCGCTTCGTTAAATTTTTGTTCAATCTGCCCTTCCAATTCTTTTATCAAAACTCTTAGATCCTCCATTGCTTTGTTCAAATCATTAATTTGCTGTGTTAGAAAATCATAACGGCCAGTCACCTCTTTGTATTCGGCGATAACATTTAAATCCTCAACTCCAATTTCTGCTAATTCTTGCTTCCCTTTTAAAATCCTTCTTTCCAAAGAAGAAAATTCTTCTGTTGAAATTAATTCCGTCTCTTTGCTGTTTTTGTAAATTTTTTCTATGTCTTCAAACTCAAACCCTGATTCCTTAAGGCGGCGTTTAAAATCTTCCAAATGAAGATTAAATTTTTCATCAAGAATTTCTTCCCTCTGCAATTCGCGGTATAAAGATTCTTTTTCCTCTCTCTTTAATTCTATTTCTTGAAACTTCCTCTTAAAATCTAAACTTTTTTTATTTTGCTGTTCTTGAAGATTGTTTAATAATTCATTCTTTTGATTAATTTCCGCCTCAATTTTTGCCAAAACCGCCTGAATTTCCTGAATTTTCTCATCTTCTTTTTGCCGCAGATTACTTTTATCAGGAGTTAAGAAAAAATCTAAATCCTCTATAATTTTACTGATTTTTTGTTTTATTTCTTTTAAATCAGAAAGGGATAATAAAAATTGTAAATTCTTTTTAAGTGAGGATATCTGCTCTCCCAGAGATTCCCGGTTGATATTTATGCTTCTGCCCACTTCTTTTCTTCCTAAGTCTCTTAACAAAAGTGATTTTTGATTTTGAAGCTCAATAATTTCTTCTGTCAAATTTTTAATTTCTGCTCCTAAGTTTTTATCATTTTGTTCATTTATTAAACCTATCTCTTTGCTTTTCTCCCCAATAATTTTTTCTAAATTCTCTATCTTTTGCTTTATTTGATTAAAATCAACTGATGAAATTGTTTTTTCTTTCAAAATCTGATCATAAAGATTAATAAAATATTTTCTTTCTAATATTGCCAACCTTTCTTTTATTTTTTCTATTTTTTCCCATCGATTAACCTGTCTTTTAAGCGATCTCAAATGAGGAAGGATTTCCTGTCTTAGGGCCTGAATTTTATCAGAATTTACTAAACTGCTCTCCAATTTTCTCTTTGCTTCTTCTTTTTTTATTTCTAAATTTTTTAAACCCAAATTTTCTTCCAACATTATTCTCCTTTCCTGACTAGAAACTTTTAAAATATTTTCTACCGATCCTTGATTGATAATAGAAAACCCTTTTAAGCCCAATTTTGCGGCTGCGGAGATTTCTATAATGTCTTTAAGCCGGCAAAGCTGATGATTGAGATAATAAGTATTATTTTCTTCTCTATCGATTCTTCTCATCAAACTTACTTCGGAAAATTCCAAGGGGAAAAGCCCTTGTTTATTATCAAATACCAGCTCTACTTCAGCAAAACCGGCGGAAGAGTTCTTTTTATTACTGGAGAAAATCAAGTCGCTTCCTTTAACCACTCTTAAATTTTTAAAACTTTGTTCTCCCAAAGCCCAGCGAATGGCATCAACAATATTTGATTTACCTGAACCATTGGGACCAACAATGGCTGTAAAAAAAACAGGAAAATCCAAAACAGTTTTCCCGGCAAAAGATTTGAAATTTTTTAAAACAATCTGCTTGAGAAACATAAAATTAACAAGCAATTTTAGAATCTAGAATTTAGAAAATAGAATTTAGAATTGGAATTCAGAATTAAGAATTTAGAATAAATATATTAATTCTCCATATTATTCTATTCTATATTCACATTCCATATTCAAGATTCCAGATTCTATATTCTTATTTATTTATTCCATCCTTTCTTAGACAGACCTTTTTGGGCAGCATTAATTTCGGCTTCCTGTTTAGAATATCCCTCTCCTTCAGCTATCAATTCATCGTTCAAGTAGACCCCCTCTTTAAATTGTTTGAGATGGTCCGGCCCCCAAGATTTTAATGATTTATAGATTGGCGTTATCCCTAAAATTTCCTGGCTTTTTTCCTGAAATATACTTTTAAAATCTTTAAAACGACCTTCTTGAAGAATTTGATCAATTCTTGCCAAAACATACTTTTTTACAAATTTTCTTGCCTCTTCAAGCCCTTGATCTAAATAAATAGCGCCGACAATCGCTTCAATGCTGTCTGCCAAAAAATAAGGAGAGCTTTTCCCCAGATCTCTTTTTTCCCCTTTTGAAGCCAAAAGATACTTTGAGATATCTAATTTAACAGCCACTTCCAACAAGGCATCGCTGTTAATAAGAGTGGCCCTTAAATCGGTTAATTTTCCTTCCTGCATCTGAGGATACTCATTATATAAATACTCTGCCACAATAAGACCAAGCACCGCATCGCCCAAAAACTCCAATCTCTCGTTATGCCCTATTCGGGACCATTCTTTATGCTCATTTAAAAAAGAGCGATGAGTTAACGCTTGTTTCAATAAATCTATATTTTTAAATTTTAATCCTAATTTTTTTTCAATTTTATTAAAATCCAAATCCATTGTCATTAATTTTTCTTACCTTGTTTTTTATCAAAAACTTCTTCCATTCCCCGAAAAATTGTCCCTAAAACCCCATTGACAAAACGACGGGAAGAATCTCCTCCAAAAGTTTTTGCCAATTCTACCGCTTCATTGATTGCGACTTTTGGGGGGACCTCTTTGAAATCGCTAAATAATAATTCAAAAATTCCAATACGCAATATATTCCTGTCTATAATATTAATCTGGTTTAAAGGCCATTCAGGCGCTCCAGAAATAATTAATTTATCCAATTCATCCCAATGTTCCAAAACCCCCCTCAAAATTTTTTGAGGATATTGTTCATCCGCTAATCCCTCGCCAAATAATTTTAAATTCCTTTGGAAAATTTCTTCAATATTTTCCTTTTTTCTTTCCCAAAAATCCCATTCATAAAGTGTTTGCAAAACTATAGAGCGAGAGAGATGACGAGAACCCATAATTATTAAGTTAAAAAATACGTAGAAAAAAGCATTAAATTCAACAACGAATTTCAATGAATTTCGCGAAGCTAATTTCTATGAATTTCTGAAATACATTGAGATACATAGAAATACGTTGAAATACATTGCTTATTGTTAGTTGCTATTTGATAGATGTTCATTATTTTTCCTCCACTATTTCTTTTTGCTTCTTTTTTCTCTCTTTTTTAGTCAATCCTTTAAAAACATCAATGACCTCTTCCTCTTTGTAATAGCCGCAAAAAGGGCAAACTTGATGAGGAGGAATCATTTTCCCGCAGTGAGAGCATTTTGTCAAATTTAACACTCTAAGAGACAGATGAGATCGGCGTTTATTGACGCGAGAACGACTATGATGACGTGCTGGAAGTGCCATAAATATAAATTTTATTTATTTTTAAATAGTTTTAAAAGATTATCACAAAAAGACCACTAGAGCAAGAAAATTATCAGCTATTGATTTTTTCGAAGGAGACCTTGATCTCTCTGCCATCCAGAACTAATTTTTCTTGAAAAGCAAATTTTTCTGGTTTATTCCAAAAAACCTTTTTGATTCTCAGTTGTTTTTTCATTTCATTTTCATTTTCCCGCAATAAGTTTATTATGGGTTCATCTCCTTCAAAAGAAATCATTATCTCGTCAGCTCTAGACAAATTAGCTTTCTTGCGAATAATCTGTATTTGCCTAAAACACTCGCGCCTTAATCCTTCTTTTTTTAATTCAGGCGTCAGGTTAACATCTAATTCTATTTCTTCCTCTAATTTGTCATCAAAAACTACTTCCTTAACATTAACCTCGTCTTTAATCAATTGGATTAACTCTTCTTTGCCTCTTAACTCATAATTCTTAATTCTTAATTCATTTAACGGCTGTTTTACTTTTATGCCAATAACCGCTCTTTTAGCCAAGGCAAGAGAAACAATTTGGCGCGTTATCTCCATTTCTTTTTCTATTTGCTTATTTATTAATTTTTCATCTACCTCTGGATAATCGCAAAGATGAACTGATATCGGGTCATTTTCGCCTTTTAAATTCTGATATAATTGTTCGCTTAAAAAAGGAATAAAAGGAGCGGCTAATTTGCTCAAAATGAAAAGAACATTTCTCAAAATCAATGAAGCTTCTTTTAGCCCTTCATCATCCTTAAACCTCTGACGAGACCTTCTTAAATACCAAATGGACAAATCTTCAATAAATTTTTCTATTGGTTTGATCGCCTTCTCTAAATCATATCTCTCCATTGCGTCAGTGATTGCTTTATCCAAGGTATTTATTTTAGATAAAATCCATTGGTCTAAAACAGGCAAAGATTTGATGTTTTTGATTATTAAATGAGGGTCTAAATTTTCTTTATCCTTAGAAGCATATAGTTGGTAAAAAGTATAGACATTCCAAAGAATAATTAATGTCTTTTTAAGAGTTTGCTCCACCCCTTTCTCAGAAAAACAAAGGTCTTCAGCTTTAATAGCCGGACTAGTTAATAAATAAAGCCGCACTGCATCAGCGCCGTATTTTTCAATAACTTGCATTGGTTCTGGATAATTTTTTAGACGCTTGCTCATTTTCTGCCCGTTTTCGGCCAAAATAATGCCATTCACAATATTATTCAGAAATGCCGGTTGGTCAAACAAAGCTGTTGCCAAAACCATTAGCGTATAAAACCAGCCTCTGGTTTGGTCAATGCCCTCAGCTACAAATTGCGCTGGAAAATTTTTTTCAAAAAATTCCTTATTTTCAAAAGGATAATGGTTCTGGGCATAAGGCATTGAGCCGGATTCAAACCAACAGTCTAAAACTTCAGGAATTCTTTTCATCACTTCGCCGCATTTCTCGCATTTAAAAGTAATCTCATCAATATACGGCCGATGGAGGTCTGATATTTTTTGACCGCTTAATTCCTCCAGCTCTTTAACGGAGCCAACCACTTGGATATGATTGCAATCTTTTCTACTCCCCTTGCCCTCACATCGCCAAATAGGCAAAGGTGTCCCCCAATAACGAGACCTAGAAATGGACCAATCAGGCGCTTCTTCTAAAATCTTTCCAAAACGCCCCTCCTTTATATGGCTCGGCACCCAATTAACTCTCTTATTATTTTTAATGATTTTCTCTTTAATGGCTGTCACTTTAACAAACCAAGAAGAAGTAGCATAATTTAGAAGCGGGGAATCACAGCGCCAGCAAAAAGGATAACTATGAATAATTTTTTCCTGGCTGAATAATTTATTCTGTTTCTCTAACCATTGGACAATTTTTATATCAATTTCTGAAATATGCTCTTTAGGTTTTACTTCTTGACCTTCCCAATCGCTTACTTCTTTTCTAAATCGACCATCTTCTTTAACATGTTGAATAAATGGCAATTTTTCTTTTCTTCCAAGCGCCAAATCATCCTCGCCAAAAGCCGGAGCGATATGGACTATCCCTGTTCCTTCTTCTGTAGAAACAAAATCTCCGGCATATATTTTCCAACCATTTTCTTTATTTTCTAAATCTTTTTCTTCAATAAAATAATCAAATAATGGTTCGTACGCTAATCCTACCAGATCCCTGCCTTTCATTCTTTCTCTAATTTTATAATCATCTTTAATAATTTCTAATCTTTTTTCTGCCAAAATATAATAATTATTTTTTATCTGAATCTTAAGATAATCAATATCATTGCCTACTGCCAAAGCTACATTGCCGGGTAAAGTCCAAGGGGTGGTTGTCCATGCTAAAAAGAATGTTTCTTTTCCGCCAGCTGGCGGATTCTTTAACCTAAATTTAATTGTCACCGCCAAATCCTCAACATCTTTATACCCTGAACTCACTTCAAAATTAGAAAGTGTCGTTCCGCAACGGGGGCAAATATGCATACTCTTATAATCCTCGTAAATCAACCCCTTATCCCATAACTCTTTAAAAACCCACCAAATTGATTCCATATAACCGAAGTCCATCGTTTTGTAAGCATTTTCCATATCAACCCAGCGGCCAATTCGGGGAATAATTTTTTTCCATTCATTGGCATAGCGGAAGACACTTTCCTTACAGGCCTCATTAAATTTCTCAATGCCAATTTTTTCAATATCTTTCTTGCTTTTTAGATTCAATTCCTGTTCTATTAAATTCTCAATCGGCAAACCATGACAATCCCAGCCCCAACGGCGTTCTATCCGAAAACCCCTCATTGTCCAATAACGAGGCACCGTATCCTTTATCAAAGAAGCAAGAATATGGCCATAATGAGGCAGGCCTGTCGCAAATGGAGGGCCGTCATAAAAAACATAACCCTTGTCTCTTGGCCTCTGTTCTATTGATCGTTCAAAGATTTTATTCTTCTGCCAAAAATCCAATATCTCTTTTTCTTTTTGAATAAATTCTAAAGTTTTCTCCATTTTTCTTTAGTTTACTTCAAAAAAGGCGAAAAAACAATATTCTATGATATAATAAATTTATGGAAACTTTAGCCACAAACAAAAAAGCGTATTTTGACTACGAAATATTAGAAAAATTTCAAGCAGGGATTGTATTATCTGGGATGGAAGCAAAAGCCGCTAAATCAGGAAAGGTTAGCTTAGCCGGCAGTTTTGCTATTATTAAAAATAATGAAGCATTGCTTCTTAATTGTTCTATTGCGCCTTTTCAACCCAAAAATGCCGACCCTAATTACATTTCTGACAGAACCAGAAAGCTTCTTCTTAATAAAAAAGAAATTGCCAGTTTATCAGGAAAAATCAAGCAAAAAAACTTGACTTTAATACCCTTAAGAATGTATAATAAACACGGTTTAGTTAAGGTGGAATTAGGTTTGGCAAAAGGGAAAAAGAAATTTGACAAAAGAGAAAGCATAAAGAAAAGAGAGGTTGAAAGAAAAATGGATAGAGCCAAAAGAGGAGAATATTAATACTATACAGAATACAGCATACAGAATACAGCATACAGCATATGGGGATGTCGGGATTTGATAAAAAGAACTTTTTAAAATAAGCAAGCCGAGGAGTTCTTGTTAGCTCGTAAAAATCAAGAAGGCATCAATTAAATGCCAATCAAAGACTTGCTTATGCCTATGCTTAATCGCTAAGCATAAGCCATTCCCTTTTTAAAGGGAAATTCTTTAGGCGGATTCTCAATATGCTTAAAGGATAAAAACATTGAGATAGATTGGTTTTTGCCTGCCCGCTTCGCCTTGCGAAGCAAGGTAGGCGGGGCTTTTCCGACCAAAAATCAATTGAATTTTTTCGGAAAATTTTAAGAAAGGTTTGTCCATTTTCACTTCTTAAAAGAAATAAAAATGGACTAAGCTTGTAGTGTTATTTTAAAAAATCTTTTTAGACGTGGGTTCAACTCCCACCTTCTCCACTCCTTCGCTTCTCGCTTCGCTCGAAGCTTCGGAGTGCAAGCACTCCACAATTTGCTACTCGAAGCTTCGGAGTGCAAGCACTCCACAATTTGCTACTCGAAGCTTCGGAGTGCAAGCACTCCTCAATTTGCTACTCGAAGCTTCGGAGTGCAAGCACTCCTCAATTTTCAACTTATTTTTGTATTGGTAGCGAAGGAGTGCCCTCCATAGCGTTGGCGTAGGAGGGCTTCCATAATTTTATAATGTATTACATTTATATTATTCAAAGTGCAAAAGATAAAAGTAAATACATAGGAATCAGCTGTAACATAAAGAAACGATTGAAAAATCATAATCTAGGCTATGTAAAGTATACCGCTCCAAAAAAACCATATAGTCTTATATAGCACTGTGCTTTTATTAACAAACCAAAAGCATTTCAATTTGAAAAATATCTTAAAAGTGGTTCTGGTATAGCGTTTACAAATAGACATATAATCTAAATGGCACCAGAGAAAATTCGTCTCATAGACGGGCAAGGAAAACAATTAGGAATTTTTTCTTTTCAAGAAGCCTCTCAGATAGCCCAAGAGAAAGGTTTTGATTTAGTTCTAATTACCAACAAGACCACTCCGCCGATATATAAACTTGGGGATTATGATAAATTGAAATACCAAAAGGAAAAAGAACTAAGAAAAAAGAAGCTCCAAGAAAGACATTCTACTCAAAAATCTGTTCGTTTGGGGTTTAATGAAGGCGAGCATGATTCAAACACAAAAATAAAGAAAATAGAAAAATTTCTCAATGAGAGGAGAGCTGTGGTAATTGAAATGAAATTGCGAGGAAGAGAAAAAGCTCATTTTGATCTTGCTAAAGAAAAAATAAATAATGTCTGCCAAAAAATTACTGTTCCTTATAAAATTATCCAGCCGTTAAAAAAAACGCCTCGAGGAATAAGTATTGTTTTGAAACAATAAATAAAATAAGGATAAAATGAAAAAAAATTTATTTAGCAAGAGATTAAAAAAAACAAAACAAGGTAAAATTATTAGGCGCTCTAGCCACATCGGACACACAAAAGCCAAAGAAGCAACAAAAGTTAAAAGAAGAAGGCAAAGGCCGATTTTGGTGAAAAAACAAAAGAAAATTATTCTTCGACATGCGCAGTAAAAGATCTTTCTAATTTTTTTTTTATTTTTTTTATTTCTTATTTATTATGACTAGGGTTAAAAGAGGCACTATCGCCCATAAAAGAAGAAAAAGTCTTTTAAAGCAGACTAAGGGCTTTAAATATGGCCGCAAAAGTAAATACCGTTTAGCTAAAGAAGCCACGCTTCACGCTTGGAGTTATTCCTTTAAAGGCAGAAAAGTTAAAAAAAGAGAGGCAAGGAAACTTTGGCAGATTAAAATCAACGCCGCTTTAAAATCGGAAGGTTTTAATTATAATAAATTTATTAAAGGGTTAAGGGATAAAAATATTCTCGTTGACCGTAAAATTTTGGCTGAATTAGCGGAAAAACAGCCATTGGTTTTTAAAGAAATTGTTAAAGAAGTTTTTTAAACAGCGGCTATCTCTGTTTTAAACCCTCCGTTTTCTAAAACAAAAGTTATCTTGCTATTAGGGCCAATTTTCCCTTTCAAAATAGCTTTTGCTAAATTATCTTTGATATAATGTCTGATCACCGAGTCTAAAGGCCTAGCGCCAAATATCGGGTTGTATCCCAATTGAGCCAATTTTTCAACCACCCCTTCGCCAAAAGACAATTTTATTTTTTTGTTTTTCATTAAGGAATCTGATAGTTCCTTAAGTTTTAATTCTACTATTCCCTTTAGATGCTCTTGACTAAGGGGCTTAAAAACCACTACTTCATTAAATCTATTTAAAAGTTCTGGCTTAAAATAATCGGTTAATTTCTTTTTTAATATTTCTGACAGTTTTTGGGTTTCTGTCCCCTTCTCTATTTGGTCTTTAATAAAATCAGAGAGAGCGTTGGAAGTGGCAATAATAATTGTATTAGTGAAATCAATTGTCTGCCCTACATTGTCAGTTAATCTTCCTTCGTCAAAAAGAGCCAAAAAGATATTCAAAACATCAGGATGGGCTTTTTCAAATTCATCCAAAAGAATCAAAGAAAAAGGATTATTCTTGGCTGCCTCGGTTAAGACTCCAGGGCTAGCTCCATCAGGGCTCCCAATAAAACGGTAAGTGCTTTTCTTGTCCTGATATTCAGCCATATCAAAACGAATCATTGTTTTTTCACTGCCAAAATAAATTTTCGCCAAAGTTTTTGCCAGCTCCGTCTTTCCAACACCAGTCGGGCCCACAAAAAGAAAAACAGCAATCGGTTTATTGATATTGCTTAAGCCAGCGCGGTATTGTCTTAAAGCCGAAGCAACTAATTGAACAGCTTCCTCTTGATTAATCAGATGCTCGTGAATAAGCTTTTCTAAATTCAGTAATTTCTCTTTTTCTTCTTCTGAAGAAATATCCAGAGGAATTTGGGTTTTTAAACTCACTAAATCCACAATATCCTGCTCAGTAACTATTTTTTTATTGTTGCGACGGGCGCCTTCTATTGCCTCTGTTAAAAGCGACTCTGCCGAAGAAGGCAAAGGGATATTCGTCAAAAACCTCTGAGCCAAAACCACAGCTCTTTTAATAGCCTTAAAACTGCTCTTAATTTTTGTTTTCCGTTGCAATTCCAAAGAGCGGAATGCTAAAAAGGCAATTGCCTCCTCGCTAGTTAATTCTTTCACTTTAACAATTTCAAAATTCTCCCTGACAATAGAATCTTCTTCTAAATAACGGCGATAATCTTCCGGCGTTGTCGCTCCAATAATCGGCACCCACGCGGCGTTTATTAATGACTGAAAAGTATCCAAGGCATTATATCCCCCTTTTTGAGCCAATGATTTATAATTATGAAATTGAGGCAAATAAAGAATAATATCCCTATTAACTAATAATTCTTTTGTAATTTTTGTTAAACGATTAAAAACTTCCAAAGGTTCCTCAATGTCTTCAAATAATGAAGAAAGGGAGAGGCTGATGAGGCGATAATCTCTCAATTTAGAAGAAACTTTGTCCCGCGCTAAATTTAAGGCGAGATAAGAAACAATCGTTTCTTTTCCCACGCCGGCTGGCCCTATCAAAAGCACATTTCTTTTCCCTTCCCTTGTTAAAATGTCCATTAAGCTTTGATATTCTTGCTCATGGCCGATCATTATGCCAATTTTTAGTTCTAAAGCTAACTCTGTAAAATCAACTCCGTAAAGATCTAACATCGGAGTTGGTTTAGAAGTAAAAGAGCGATTAACTTTTATTCTTTTTGGTTTAAAACTTAATTGTTCTTTATCTGCCAAACCCTTTAATACTTCAATGCCCTTTTTACGAGAAAGCCGATTCATCTCAAACGCTGTCACTAAATCGCTTTTTTCCAGATGAAAAATATTAAAAACCGTCACTACTTGAGGATTTTGAGAAAGAAAGAAAGACAACATTAAAGATTCAATTGTAATAGAGTTTCTTTTGAGGTTTTTTGATTCAAGAAGCGCTTGATGGCAAATATTCTCTAAAAATAATTGATAATCTTGATCTGTTATTTTGCTTATCCCTTTTGATTTTTCTTTTTCTAAATACTCCTGCATCTTTTCTACATCTGAAGAGGAGACATCCAGAAAAGATAAAGCTTCTATCACATCTTTTTGAGAAAGAAGAATTAACAGTAAAGCCGCTTCTAAAGATATCTTCTGATTAATCGCCACATCCTTAGCCTCCAAAAGAGTATCTTTTGCTCTCCCTGAAAGAAAGCGCGCTAAATTTAGATTAGGTTTTGCTAAATTTTTTTCTGACAAAGAAAGCTCTGGCTGATTCTGTTTAATCAAAACATACACAAAGAACAAAAAAAGAATAATCGCTAAATAAAACCATCGCTCTATTTGAAGAATGATTAAGAAAAAAGAAAAGATTAATCCTAAATAAAGGAAGGCACTAAAAATTACCTTATATAAAAACCTTTTCCATCTAGGCCAAAAGAAAAAAGCGTCAGAGAAATATAACCCTGGCTCCATTTCAACCTTCTTTTGTTTTTCCTCTTTTTTCATAATAATTTTTATTAAG
>JBAZEI010000008.1:0-21998 GCA_041654015.1 Minisyncoccota bacterium
TCAAAAAACGGCCTTTGAAAATGTTGCTTTTGCGATGGAGGTAGCTGGTTATCCGGAAAAGATGATTGAAAAAGATGCGCCAGAACTGCTCAAACTGGTAAATTTGGAAACAAAAGCCAACAGCTTCCCTTACCAGCTTTCTGCTGGCGAAAAGCAAAGAGTAGTTATTGCCCGGGTTTTGGCTCAAAGGCCGGAATTAATTTTGGCAGATGAACCAACTGGAGATTTAGATCCGATTAATACTTGGGAAATTATTAAGCTTCTGACAAAGATTAATGAATTGGGAACGGCTATCATTTTAGCGACCCATAATAAAGAAGTGATAAATACTTTAGGGAGGAGGGTAATTAGTTTAGACGGCGGCAAGATTATCCGTGACGAAGAAGAAGGAAGATACCTTATCTAATAATTTTAAATTTTGTAATTTTTCCCGCCAACTGGCGGATTAACCTTTAACCTTTAACTTTTGAATTTTATTACGATGTTTGTTGTCTTAAAAAGAATTTTTCGCACTGCTTGGCAAGGATTAGTCAGAAACAGCTGGCTTTCAATAGCTTGCATCACAATGCTGACTATTAGCTTGATGATTTTAGGGGCGATTCTGATTTTTAATAATGTGAGTAACAATCTCATCGGTATTTTGGAGGGAAAGATGGATATAAGCATTTATTTCAATAGAGATGTGCCAGAAGAAGATATTTTAAAAATTCGGGACGAGCTCATCGGTAATGAAAAAATCGCTAAAATTGAATATATTTCTCAAGAAGAGGCCTTGGAAATTTTTAAGGAAAAAAGTAAATATAATCAGGCAGTTACGAAGGCCTTAGAAGAATTGGGAGAAAATCCTTTAGCGGCTTACTTAAGCATCAAAGCTAAAGATAGCGCCTACTATACAGAGATAATAGATGAAATTAATAATTCTTCCTTTAAAAATAAGTTAATGACAGTCAATTTGGCAGAAAATCAGCGAGTGATAGAAAGAATTAATGCTTTGTCTCAGGGAATAAAATTCGGCTCTTTCTCTATGATTATTGTCGCTGCTATTTTAAGTATTCTAATTAGTTTTAATACCATCCGAATGGCAATTTATTCTCTGCGGGGGGAAATAGAAATAATGAAATTGGTTGGAGCTTCTAATTGGTTTGTGCGGGGGCCATTTCTTTTAGAAGGAGCGATGTATGGATTAATTGCCTGTTGTATTGCAATGCTTCTTTTTATGCCTTTGGTAATATGGTTAAGCCCAAAAATAGAAAGTTTTATAGCCGAAGCAAGTATTAGCTCATACTTTTGGTCGCATTTTTGGTATATTTTTGGCGTTCAAGCATTTTTTGGCGTTGCTTTAGGAATAATTGCCGGCTTTTTGGCCATAAATAAATACCTCAAAATTTAAAAACAGTATTCAGTATACGGTATACTGTATACTGTATACACAATACAGCATTTGCGGGGTCGTCTAATGGTAGGACACAGGCCCTTGGAGCCTGCTATGATGGTTCGAATCCATCCCCCGCAGCCAGTAAGGGAATGTCAAGGTTTCCGCCTCGCCGCTCCGCAGTTCGGCGGAAAATATGTTAGAATAAACAAGGTCGGGTATTTTAACAAGCTCAAATAATTATTAATTTAATATAAACAATATGAAAAACAAAATTTTAGTAGCTGGCGTTTTGGTGACAATTCTCGCTTTCGCCGGCACTGCCTATACTCTAGGCCAAAACATTAATGCTGGAACGAATATTGGCAACCAAGCCCAGCAACAAACTCAAGCCGCCAATCAAGCTGAAAATAGTCAGATTCAAACGCAAAATAACGAGCAAATTCAAGGCGGAATCGTTAATCAATCGGAAGTAGAAACGCAGACACAAAACCAAAACCAAGAACAGACCCAAAATCAGGGAGAAGAAATCCAAATTCAAAATCAAGAACAGGAAAGAACGCAAACTCAAACCCAATCTGTTCAAGCTGAACAAAGGAGAAGTCAAGTGGCTAACGCTGTGCAAGAAATGTTGCAAGTCGCGGAGAGGAACGGCGGAATTGGCCAGCAGGTGAGAACAATCGCCCAAAATCAAAATCAGAATCAGGAAAAAATTGAAGCAAGCTTACAAAAAGTTCAAAGCCGAAGCGGTTTTGCCAGGTTTTTCATAGGGCCAAATTATGGGGAAATCAAAAACGCCCAAAAATTGCTGGAGCAAAATCGGGAACAAATTAAGCAATTAAATCAGATTAAAAATCAGCTTTCCAATCAAGGCGACATGCAAATTTTAACCCAAAAAATCCAAGTATTGGAACAAACTAATTTGCAAATTGAAAATTTTCTGCAAAATGCGCAAAAAGAATTTAGCTTGTTTGGCTGGATATTCAGATTGTTTGTAAAGTAATTGCTTAAATGAATATGACCAGAAAAACAAAAATTATCCCCATAACTCTTGCGGTTTTGCTTATTTTGACAGTCGGCGGATATTTGTTTTTCAACAAAAATAATTACTCTCATCCTGCGGAGTATAAAATGAATATTGTCCATATTTCCGATCAAGACGAAACCGCGAAGTATGGAAAAGGAGTGGGCGGAAACTGCTATTTGGCAACTACCGCGATGATGTTAAAACACCTTGATCCTAGTATTGAATTTTGGAAGGTATTTGTATATCAGGGAAATGCGGTCAGTTTCAATTATTATTGGCCAAACGGCGCCAATGGCGGGACAATGGCGAATTTGGCGGACGGTTCAACGGATATTTTGCTTACGGCGGCCGGCAATTTAGGGTTTATTCCTCATGTTAGAATGAACCGATTTGTCAATGATGGCATGGGTTACTGGTGGCCTCAAAAAACAAAAGAGCTCCGTGGCGATTTTCGTTATTATTTCTTTGCTCCGCCGATGGACGAATATAAAAGCATTATCGCTTCGGACATACCCCTAGGTACATCCGGTTCGCCCTGCCACGACGATTTTAATGTAATTGAAGGCTATAATGAAAAAGAATTATTTGTTGTAATTCCCGATCCGCAGGACAGAAATCTTGATACCCCAAAGGTTAGTTGTCCAATCGGCTTCGGTTTAACGCATACTGTTTTTTGGTTCACCCCGGGCGGGAAAAAAATAAGCGACAAAGATTTAATGCTGAAAATGAAAAGCACGGTTAACGAATCGCTTGTAGTTATGGAAAGATATATTAAAAATTTGAAAGAAGGGGCAAATATCATAGAATTTTCACAAAAAGTATATTTAGGTCGCGAATTTGCATCAATGTATTTTCAGGAGCGTGGGTATTCGAAATTGGCCGCGGGTTATAAAAAATCAACTGAATTATTACTTCCAATAGCCAATATTTATCCACCCGATATTAACAAACATAAAGATGAGATAATTTCGCAAATGGAAAAAGTGTTGGAAAATGAGAAGAGTTTAGTTCAATATTGGGAAGATATTAAATAATTTAAGGCGGCGCACCGGCTAACGTTGGCACGAAATTTGGCGGTGGAACCCCAGAAGCAGTCCCGCTTTCGCGAAACGCTACGGGGCAAGAAGCGAGGACGGGCCCCGAAGGAGTCGCTCCGCGACCCTACGGGGTAAAGATTTTGTCCAAAAGTCCTAGCCATATAAATTTAATAAATTTTATATATTAAATCCCGAGGAAACTCGGGATTTAATTTAATAAAAATAAAAAAGATTAATGATTGAAGAAAGATTAATCATTGAAAGTAATCGCAGGGGGAATGGCCGAATTTTATTTGACATATTTTTTCATAAATGTTTTAATAGCAAGGAAAACAATTGCTTTTAAGAAAGGAGGTAATTGAAGTGAGCTCTTTGAAATTAATCGATCTTCCGTTGCTTGTTTTTTACAAGCTTACAGATTGGTTTTTACAAGGCATCTGTTTTCTTTTTTTCAGGATTAAGATTACAGGAAGAGAGAAAGTTTTGAACTGGAAAAAGAAAAATAAAAAGACAGCTTTTGTTGCTGTTGCTCGCCATAGGAGTTTATGGGACGCAGTTTTGATGCCGGTTGCTTTTGGCGGTTTTCAGGATACAATCTTGAACTTTGTTGTCAAAGAGGAAATGAGGTTTTTACTCAGCTTAATGCCTTTTTCTGACTCCTATTTAACTTTTATCAGGAGGGGAAAAACAAAAAAAGCTACCATTGAAAAATTAATTAATTTGCTGGTTGAAGGAAATAATATAGCTATTTTCCCAGAAGGAAGCACAGTCCCGGAATACAAAGAAATGAATAGAGGAGTGTTGCTTATTATTAAAGCGGCTGAGCAAAAACTCAGGAAACAGATTCCAATTTTTCCTCTGAATATCAAAGTAGTTGAGGGTTTTTATGGAGAACCTAAGGGAAAGTGGCGGGATTATATTTTGGGAAAAGTGAGAATAGAATTAAGAATTGGCGGACCAATTTATTTAGAAGATTTAGAAAAATTAATAATAAAACAAAATTTACCAGCAAAAAACAAGGCGGAAGAAATGGTAAAATTATTGCTAGAACAAGTGGATAAAATTTAAAATCCCTTTAATTTTTACAATTAAGGGGATTTTTAATAAAATAGGGGAATCTCGTGAGATTCCCCTCTTGGTTATAAATACGTTTAGCTATTTAAGGAGAAAAATTTTTTTCAATCTTTTTGCAAACTACATTTAGAAAATAATCTAGTTGACCCGATCTTTCGTTTATCCTCTTACACAAAAGGAGTAGATTGGCTATATAAATTTCCTTTTGCGCAAGGTCTATATTTTCCGGAACTCCATTTTTTAAAAATACACAATCTAGCAGTTTCTTGCCATTTCTAGGTCCAATTTTACATTTACTACCATTGCCCTTATTTGACAAAAACTTACAATCTATTTTTATTTTCATTTTTTCTCCTTTTCTTTTCTTTTAATTTATTTTTATTAACTTGAATTACCTTAATTGTTTTTAAAGTGACTAGCTTACTGCACTTATTGTCTCTTATCATTTCTAGAATGACATTTTTTATCATTACACTTCCTTTCTAATCTATAATTTATTTCCCTCCTTTCTTTTATTTTTTGTAAAGGTGCAAAAAATTTTGGCGCTCAAGGTGAAAGCGGGCAAAAACTTGTGGAGGTTGATATAGCTATCAAGCAGGATCCACAAAATTCACCTTGAGCATTTGTATTATACACAAATAAATACAGTTTGTCAAATTATTCCTGAATTCTATTCCAAAGCGCAACATTTTGTTTTCTGATTAAAGACCTCATAAGGGGTTGACCCCCGCCTTTTATAAAAAGACGGGGGTTGACATTATTAATCACTGCTCTATAATAATATTTAAATTTTGTAATTTAAACTTGGATTATTTTAAGGTCGTTTTAAAACATTTTTTAAAAAACATGAAATATAAGTGCCTAAATTGCGATTATATTTACGACGAAGAAAAGGAAGGCCTTAATTTTAAGGGGTTAAACGCAGAATGGATTTGTCCTGAGTGCGGCGCATCTAAATCGGATTTTGAATTATTAGTTGAAGAAGAGAATGAGGAAATAAATTCTGAGATTGAAGATGATGAAGGCTTTTTAAAAGACGAGAGCGAAACAGGGAGAGCAGAGATAGATGATAACGAATTTAAGGGAGAGGATTATTAATTATGGAGAGAGAAGAAGCTTTGCCATTGTTGCAGAATAAGGTTAAAACGCCTAATTTAATTAAGCATTGTTTTGCTTGCGAGGCGGCGATGAAAGAATTAGCCCGTTATTTTGGGGAGGACGAAAAAAAATGGGGATTAGCCGGTTTGCTTCATGACATTGATTATGAAGAAACAAAGGATAATCCAGAGGAACATTCTTTGAAAGGGTCTGTTTATTTAAAAGAACAAGGGTTGGATGATGAAATTGTTGAGGCAGTAAAAACACATAACGAAATTCACGGCTTGGTTCCTCAAAGTAAAATGGCGAAAGCTCTTTTTTGCGTTGATCCGCTGACCGGCTTAATTGTGGCCGCTACATTGGTTTTGCCCTCTCGAAAAATAGAGGAATTGAGCGTGGAAAATGTTTTGAACCGTTTTAAGGAAAAAGGGTTTGCCCGTGGCGCTAATCGGGAGATAATTAAACAATGTGAGACTCTTTTAGAGTTATCTTTAGAAGAATTTGTGAGCTTAGTTCTCAAGGGGATGAAATTTGTGTCTCAAGATTTAAGCTTATAATATTTTTTAATTGACAAATAAGTGATAATTTTGCTAAACTAATATAGTGCCCAAAAGGGGCATTTTTAAAAAGACAATAATGGAAAAAATAAAAACTTATCTTAAGCAGTCAATTCAAGAGTTGAAAAAAGTAAACTGGCCGACTCGCAAAGAAACAATTCGCTACACCTTGGGGGTTATTAGTTTGTCTTTTATAGTTGCTGTTATTTTAGGTTTTGTTGATTTTGGGTTGATTAGAGCGATTGGAACCATTATCCAATAAATACTTTTGATCTCTATTATATTTATTATTTAAATCATCGTGCCTAAGCAGCAAATAAATTTAGGGAGGAATTGGTACGTAGTTCATACTTATTCTGGGTATGAGGACGCTGTTGCCCGTAGTTTAAGGCAAAGAGTAGATTCTTTGGAAATGGGCGACAAAATTTTTAATATTTTGGTTCCCAAAGAAAAGAAAATTAAGATGAAGCACGGCAAGAGGGCGGTTGTTGAGGAGAAAATATACCCCGGTTATGTATTTGTTGATATGGTGGTTACAGATGATTCTTGGTATGTAGTAAGAAATACGCCTATGGTGACGGGCTTTATTGGCGCGGGGACAACACCACGGCCGGTTCAAGATGAAGAAATTAAAGAAATTTTAAATAAAAGCAAAGAGGAAGAGCCAAAATATAAAATAGAATTTTCAATAGGAGATTTGGTAAGAATTATTGACGGTCCTTTTAAGGACAAAGAAGGAAAAGTTGAGGAAATTGATCAAGCGAGAGGGAGGGTAAAAGTGTCGGTGTCTTTGTTTGGCAGAGATACCCCAGTAGATTTAGATTTTCTTCAGGTCAAAAAAACGTAAAAAATTTAAAATTATAAAATTAAAAATTTTATTCAAGTATGGCAAAAGCGATAAAAACAATTTTAACCTTACAAATTCCCGCTGGCGGGGCAAATCCAGCGCCGCCAGTAGGTCCTGCTTTAGGGCAGCATGGTTTAAATATCCAGGAATTTTGCAGCCAGTTTAACGAAAAGACAAAAGATCAAGTAGGAGATCTAATTCCGGTTGAAATTACCGTCTATCAAGATAGAACTTTTGATTTAAAATTCAAACAGCCGCCAGTTTCTGATTTATTGCGCAAGGCGGCAGGAATAGAAAAGGGCGCCGGCGATCCTTTAAAACAAAAAGTAGGGAAAGTCACGAAAAAGCAAGTAGAAGAAATTGCTAAAAGAAAATTATCTGATTTAAATACTACAGACATAGAGGCAGCTGTAAAAATGGTGGAAGGAACAGCAAGAAGTATGGGAATAGAGATAAAGTAATAGTTTGTATAGAAGTATAAAAAACCCCTGGAAGCGTTCAGGGGTTTTAATTTATATTGAATATTTAGTTTTTTAGACAGAAAGGAAACGAGAGTTTTTGATTTTCTATAATAATTAAATCGTCAAAAATAGTAGGAATTTTCTTTTGGAATTTTTGAAGAGTGGGAATCATAATCTCTCTTATCTGTGGGTGTGCTGCTTTTTGGCAGCGCATCTCAAAAACATGTCTCCATTCTCTTAAATTAAAAGTGGAAACAATTTCTGTTTTCAATGAATTAGTCAGAACACTTCTCGCTTCTTCTGGCTTACTTCCTTGTTTTATTAAAGTATTGTAAGCTTTAGCTGATGCTAAACAAGATTCATACCAAATTTGATAATTTTTAGTTCCTTTTTTATAGAATAAAGGTTGTATAAATTTGATAGCTCCAGAATAATTACAATAACGTGTTGACTCTTGAGTATATACAGCAAGCCGGTGCCTTACCAATTCATGAGTTACACCCCTGTCACAAATAAATCTAACAGAAATGCTTACATGCTCCAACACACTTTCATGTCCCATTTTCAACAGATTCTTTACAAAAATTTTAGCAGTTCCAGCTTCTATCTTGTCTTCGCTTTTATGAGATATTCTACCAAAGCGTTCAAGTCTTGATAGAATTTCTTCACCGTCAATAGGTGTTTCAATAAAAACCTGTGGCTTGATAATTTCAATAAGATTCATTATTATTCACCTCCTTTCTTTTTATTTATTTTTCAAGTTACAACATGATAGTTTGACCATCTTTAATATACATTTTTATCCTTATTTTATCAACACTGGCAACGAAGGTAGATATTAGTTATAATATTAAAAGATTATTAAATAATATGGGATTTGAACCAAGTATTGGGCTGGAGATTCATATTGAGCTGAAAACCAAAACAAAAATGTTTTGCAGCTGTTTGAATAATTCTGGCGAGAAAATTCCAAATAAAAATATTTGCCCAATTTGTTTGGCTCATCCGGGAACATTGCCAACAATAAACAAAAAAGCGACGAGAGAAGTTATTATGGTCGGCCTATCTTTAAATTCTGAAATTCCAGAATACTCTAAGTTTGACAGAAAAAATTATTTTTACCCTGATTTGCCAAAAGGATATCAGATCTCCCAATACGATATGCCCTTATGTAAAGGAGGCGAGCTTCAATTGTTTTTAAGCGAGGACCCAAAAGAAAATCAAAAAAGTGTTCAAATTACAAGAATCCATTTAGAAGAAGACACTGCTCGGCTTATTCATCCTTCTGATAAAAAATCAACATTAATAGATTTTAATCGCGCTGGCGTGCCTTTAATGGAGTTGGTTACAGAACCAGTAATGCATACAGGCAAAGAAGCGAAATTATTTGCCCAAGGCCTGCAGCTTATTTTAAAAACTTTAGGCGTGTCCGAAGCAGATATGGAAAAAGGCCAGATGCGTTGTGAGGTTAATATATCATTAGCTCAATCCGCCAACTGGCGGACAAAAATCGCGCCGTCGCCAAAGCGGCTATGGCGCGTCGGCGACAAAAGTCAGAAATTAGGAACAAAAGTGGAAATTAAAAATTTAAATTCTTTCCGAGCGGTAGAAAAAGCGATTGATTTTGAAATCCAAAGGCAAAAAGAGATATTAGAGCAAGGCGGGAAAATAATCCAAGAGACAAGGGGCTGGGATGATGAGAAAGAAATTACTTACAGCCAAAGGTGGAAAGAGGAAGCAGAGGATTATCGCTATTTTCCAGAGCCAGACCTGCCTCTTTTACATATTTATTCAAAAACAAAACCGGGAGGAGAATTTAATTTAGAAGAGTTGAAAAAGCAAATTTCGGAAATGCCGTGGCAAAAACAAGAAAGAATAAAAAAGTTATACGGATTTTCTCATCAAGAATCAATTCTTTTGATTCAAGACGAAAAACTTTCTGGTTTTTTTGAAAAAGTGGTTGTAGAGTTAAACAAAACAAAATTACAAGATAAAAGCAAAGCAATTAATTTAGCTAAAAATTATTTAGTCAGCGATTTAAAAGGATTGATGGAATCAGAAGCGATTATCTGGGATAATCTTAAAATAAACCCTCAAAGTTTTTCTCGCCTTATCGCTCTTTTATTGGAAGAGAAAATATCTTCACGCGTTGCCAAAGATGTTTTAACAGAAATAGCCAAAAATGGCGGCGAGCCTGAGGAAATAATAAAAATAAAAGGGCTGGAGCAAATTAAAAGCGCGGATGAATTAGGAATGATTGTGGCGGAGATAATAGAAAATAATTCAACAGCGGTTGAAGATTATAAAAAGGGAAAGGCAAATGCTATTCAATTTTTAGTTGGTCAGGCAATGGCGAAATTAAAAGGAGCAGCTGACCCCACCATCTTGATGCAGTTGTTTAAAGAGGAATTAAGTAAAACTAATAACTTGTAACACAACAATTAAGAAATCCTAATTTCTAAATTCTAAATCCGAAACAAATATTAAATTCTAAATTACAAAATTACAAACTGCTTGGGATTTGAGATATTAATATTTAGAATTCCCGCCTGCTTTGCTCCCGCCTGCTTTGAATTGCGAAGCGAATCGGGCAGGTCGCAAAGCGAAGCGGGCAGGTGTTTAGAATTTAGGATTTGGAATTTAGAATTTTGTTAATCTTGTTAGCGGTATTTGTTTAAGGAAACCACTGTTTTACTAAATTAATAGCTTGTTGTTCTGTTTCTAACCAATGAATGTTAGGTATTTTTTTAAACAAAGTCATCTGACGTTTTGCGTAATGAAAAGTGTCACGAGATAAATTATCAATCATTTCTTTATAAGAAATTTTGTTTTCCAAATAGCGATTTACCCAGCGATATTCCAAGCCAAAATCTTCCAAGCGTTTAGAAGAAACCCCTTGGTTTTTTAAATTTTGAACTTCTTGAATCATTCCTTCGTCAATTCTGGCGATTAATCTTTTTTTAATTAATTTTTGGAGTTCACTCCTTTCTTTTTTAATACCTAAAATTAAAATATCCTCCCGACGGGGTTTTTTATTAAGAGGAGGCACTGATTTAATTTCTTTGGCAATTTCAAGAGCGCGGATTAATCTTCTTTTATTTTGCGGATCAATGGTTTTAGCCCTCTTCGGGTCTATGTTTTGAAGTTTTTGGAACAATTCAGCGGCGCTTAAATGTTCTAATTCCTCTCGCAATTGATAATTAGGCGGCACTTTAGGCAATTGCCAGCCTTCTATGACGCTCAAAATATAAAGAGCAGTGCCGCCGCACAAAATTGGCAATTTTCCTCGTTTTTGGATATCTTGAATAGCTTGAGTGGCTAACTGTTGATATTGGCTGACTGAAAAATATTCTTGAGGATCCGCTACATCAAGCAAATGATGTCTAATTCCGGAAGAAGACATAAAGATCTCCCTACGCCCATTATTAAATGAGTTTCGGAGGATGCTCGATTTCGTAGACTCATCGCTACGCGATTCGTACGAAATCGGCACCTTACCACTGCCAATGTCCATACCTCGGTAAACTTGGCGGGAGTCAGCCGAGATAATTTCACCATTAAAAAGTTGAGCTAATTTAATAGCCAATTCAGATTTGCCTGAGGCGGTGGGACCCAAAATTACCAACAGCTTCCTGTTGGAATTTTTAATTTTGTAATTTTTAATTTTTAAACGGTTTAAAAATTTAAGCATTAAAAATTATTTTAAAATTAAAAATTAAAAATTGTAAATTATCTTCCATGTAACTTGAAACTTTTGCGATGGATTTTACAAGGACCATATTTTTTTAAAAACTGCCGATGCAAATCTGTGCCATAACCTTTGTGTAAAGAAAATTTATATTGCGGGTATTTTAAAGAAAGAGCGTTCATTTTTTTATCCCGGGTGACTTTAGCGGCAATAGAAGATAGGGCGATAGAAAAAATTTTATCATCTCCTTTAACCACCGCTTTTTGGGAAATTTTTTTATTTTTTAAAAAAGAATAATTTAGAGGAAGCATTTGGTTGCCGTCAATGAGAATTAATATTTTTTTATTTTTGATATCTTTGGCAGAAAGAATTTTTTTCAGGCAATTTTGCATCGCTTTTTGATTGGCTTTCCCTATATTGATTCTATCAATTGTTTTTGGACCGACAGAGGAACAGCTAAATTTTATAAAAGGGGATTTTTTAATCAATTTAAAAATTTCTTCTCTTTGTTTTTCTGATAATTTTTTGGAATCTTTTGTATTTCTTAACAGTATTCTGTATTCTGTATTCTGTATTCTGTATTTTTTGTTGGAGACTATAGTTGCTGCCGCGGTTACTGGTCCTGAAAGACTGTTTCCTGTAAAATATCCAGTGCCATTTCGTCTTACATAAAAATTATGATATTTTGGGAGCTGAAGGCAAAAAACTTTCCCTTTGTAAGATACTTCTTTCTTATGTAAAGATTTTACTTGAGCTTTGTTATTTCTACGTAACCGAATTTCAAAACACGGAGTTTGATTTTCTTTCTTAATTACTCTTTCGTTTATATACCTATCTCTTGGCGTTTTCCAGCTTGTATGGTATGTCCAGCCTGCTTTTAATAAAATTTCTTCAAAATCATTTCTTAATTTCTTAGAAACGGTATAATATACACAAACTTTTTTTCTATTTTTGCCAGTATAAGAGGTTCCATCGCCTAATATCATCCAATCTATAAGAATATTCAATAAATGTGGTGGTAATTCTTTAATATCTTTAGGGATAAATTTAGTATAACAGTTGCCGAATTGTTTTAAGTAATCATAGAACTGTTTATTAAAGCATCTAAAACCGTTTTTAATTCTTTTAAATTTGAATGGTGATTTTTTAAGCAAAAAATAAATTTTTTTATAGTGAGGAGAGTTTTCATTTTGAGAAATAATTATTTCATAGGAACCTTTTTTCTTATAATAAGTAGTAGAACCTTCTGATAAAAATATTCCCAGAAAGGCTACCCACAATTTGATGTTTATAAATTTTTTTTCAATTTTATCTACCTTAGGTAATTTAAAAAAATCTTTATTTAGTCCTTTCCATTTACCTCCCCGCGGTATAAAGTCATTATCTGCTAAATCGGTTAGTATTTTTCTCTCTTCCCTCGTTTTATACTCAACTAATTTTAATTTATTGTTATTTTTCGCATCTCTTTTACAAACCCTTCTAAGAACAGTAAAGTAATGATTTGGGGTAACGACTATTTTTATCCCTCTATTTTTTAGTTCTATGAGGTTACCTTCAAAATCTTTTTCTAAGAGTTTTTCTATTTTTTGCCATTTTATAAAACCATCATCTGTATAAGATAATACCTTGTCTTTTAAATGAATATTATTATAAAATTTCCAGCCATTATTAGTTAATACCTCAGCATCAATTTTTTCACATCCTCTTCCTGCCTCATCCAAGCCGATAATTATTTCAAATCCTTTTTGCCAATAATATTTTTCTGTCTTAAGGTCCATAAGATTGTAAAATTTGTTGAATATCTTTTCTTATGTTAGAATAGTTTTGAATTTTGACTTTTGAATTACTAATATTATGTATTTTACTCATCTCCATGTCCATAGCCATTATTCTTTATTAGATGGATTGGCTCAGCCAGAAAAGCTTTTAGAGCAGGCCCAGAAAGATGGGCTCAAGGCGCTGGCTTTAACTGACCATGGGGTGATGTATGGAGCCATTGAGTTTTATACTTTGGCTCAAAAAATGGGAATAAAACCGATTATTGGCTGTGAGTTTTATTTATCACCAGACTCTTTATACGAAAGAAGCCAAAAACAAGATATTAAATTTTATCATCTAATACTTTTAGCAAAAAATCAAACTGGGTACGAAAATCTTTTAAAATTAGTCAGCATTGGAGAGCTGGAGGGTTTTTATTACAAACCAAGAATTGATAAAACAGTTCTAAAAAAACATAGTGAGGGGTTAATTGCCCTTTCAGCTTGCGCTCGGGGAGAAATTCCCTCGGCTCTTTTAGCTGATAATTATGACAAAGCAATCCAGTTAAGCAAGGAGTATCAAAAAATTTTTGGCAAAGAAAATTTTTATCTTGAGTTGCAACATCACCCAGAGCTCCCAGACCAAAAAATAATTAATGAGAGTTTATTAAAAATTGCTGACGAATATAAAATCCCGGCGGTAATTACAACTGATGTCCATTATATCAAAAAAGAGGATAAGAAAGTTCAGGATGTTCTTTTGGCGATTCAAACAGGCTCGGCGATTGAGGATGAAGATCGGTTTACAATGAAGCAAGCGGATTTATATTTTAAACCGGCGGAAGAAATCATAAAAGATTTTTCTCATCGTCCAGATTTATTTGAAAATATTGAAAAAATAGTTAACCAATGCAATTTAAAATTGGATTTGGGAAAAGTAATTTTACCGTATTTTGAAACCGCAGATGGCGAAGATTCTTATCAGTATTTAGAAAAATTAGTTCAGGAGAACTTTAAGAAGTTTTATTCTGATAAAAACAAAGAAGCAAAAGAAAGACTCCGTTATGAATTAGAGGTTATTAAAAAAACCGGCTTCACTGATTATTTTTTAATTATTCAAGATTTTATCCAATTTACAAAAAAGCAGGGGATTTTAACCAATACGCGAGGTTCTGCCGCTGGCAGTTTAGTGGCTTATGTTTTAGAGATTACTTCAGTTGACCCTTTAAAATACGGCCTCTTTTTTGAAAGATTTTTGAACCCTGAAAGAATCCAGCCACCGGATATAGATATTGATATTGCTGATGATAGAAGGGCGGAATTAATTAATTATATTACTGAAAAATACGGCAAAGATCATGTCGCTCAAATTATTACTTTTGGAATAATGAAATCGCGTTTAGCTGTCCGCGATGTGACAAGGGCTTTAGGCTATAGTTATTCTTTAGGCGACCAAATAGCAAAATTGATTCCCTTTGATTATCCTATAAACAAAGCCTTAAAAATAATACCGGAATTAAAACAATTAGTCGCTGATAATAGCGAAGCGCAGGAAGTGGTTGAGATGGCTCAACAATTAGAGGGGGTGGCTCGGCACGGGTCTACCCACGCGGCCGGCGTGGTTATTTCACGCGAACCCTTAGTAAATTATTCCCCTTTGCAGCATTCCAGCCGCAATGATAAGGAAATCATCACCCAATATGATATGTATTCTTTGGAAAAAATAGGATTGCTTAAAGTGGATATTTTAGGGTTAGCCAATTTAACGATTATTAAAAATGCCACCCGAATTATTAAAAAGGTTTATGGAGATGAGATAGATTTAAATGAAGTGAGTTATGAAGATAAAAAAGTTTATGAATTGCTTTCTGATGGGGATACAGTAGGTCTGTTTCAAGTGGAGTGTTTATCAGGAGATACTATTATTTCTAATACTACGATAAAAAGATTATATGAGGAACAGAATAAAAAAAGATTAATATCAGTTTATTTAGGCGAAGGGAAAACTCACCTTAACGAAATTCAAGAAGTAGTTAAAAAAGGCAAACAAGATGTTTATACTCTTATTGCAGAGAATGGTTGGTATATCAAAAGCACAAAAGAACATCGTTTTTTAACTGATGAAGGATGGAGGAAACTGAAAGAAATAAAATTAGGAGATAAAATATTGATTAAGCATAGGGCGAAGCATTTAATTTTTAATACCTGTAAAAGTTGTGGGAAACAAATTAGCGGACAGCAAGAGGGGAAAAGTGATTTTTGTTATAAATGCTCAGCTAGATTTTATAGCAATCCCAGCAAGAAAGAATCCAGGGAGAAAATTAGCGCGGCGAAATTGGCATTTTATCAACAAGGTAATAAACCATGGAATTATGGAATAACCATAGAAAATAATAAAATATGGAAAAGAACAGCAAAGAAAATTTCGGCAGCTCTTAAGGGCAGAAGTTTGGAAGAACGATGTGGTAAAGAGTGGACGGAAGAATTTAAGAGGAAGCTTTCTTTGCGAATGAGCGGAAAAAACAATCCAATGTTTGGTAAATCTTGCCCGCATCGCAAGGGAGGGTTTAGGGAGGATTTAGGGCATTATGTTCGTTCTGCCTGGGAAGCAGATTTTGCGAGAATATTAAATTATTGCAATACGAGATATAATTATGAGCCTAAAACATTTGAGTTAATAAAACCAAGTGGGGAAATTGTTCATTATACCCCTGATTTTTATGTGAAATCGCAGAATACTTTTTACGAGGTTAAAGGATGGCTCCATGACAAGGATAAGGAAAAGATGGATTTGTTTCAAAAACAATATCCCGAATATGGATTCGTATTAATTGATACCACTAAATTTGCTGAATTTGCTCTAAAATATAAAAATTTAGTCAGCTGGGAATGTCCTCGCGTGCCTACTAAAGAAAGTTTTGATTTTATTAAAGTAAAGGAAATAAGATATAGCGGCAAAGAAGATACTTATGATATTTTAATGAAATCGCCTGGTAATAATTTTGTTGCCAATGGTTTTTTGGTTCATAATAGCGGCGGGATGCGAAGGTATCTTCAAGAATTAAAACCTACGCAATTTGAAGATATTATCGCAATGTTAGCTTTATATCGTCCTGGCCCAATGGAATTAATACCTCAATTTATTAATAGAAAGCATGGCAAAGAAAAAATTGTTTACCTCCATCCTAAATTAGAACCGATTTTAAAAAATACTTACAATGTCTGTGTTTATCAGGAGCAGTTAATGCAGATCGCTCATGATTTAGCCGGTTTTTCTATGGCCCAAGCCGATGTTTTAAGAAAAGCAGTCGGTAAAAAAATTAAATCATTATTAGATGCCCAAAAGGAGCAAATGATTGAGGGCATGGTTAAGAATAAAATAACGAGGGCGACAGCAGAAAAAATCTGGAATTGGATGATTCCCTTTGCCCGCTACGGTTTTAATAAAAGCCATGCCGCTTCTTATGCCCGAATTACTTATTTAACCGCTTGGCTAAAAACTTATTATCCAAATGCTTTTATGGCGGCTCTTTTAACTTCGGATTTTGGCAATTTAGACAGAATTGCCATTGAAATTGCCGAATGTAAGCGGTTGAAGATTAAAGTGAACCCGCCGTCAGTCAATACATCTTTTGCTGAGTTTGGAATAGACAAACAAACAGGGGATATTTTTTTCAGTTTAGCAGCTATTAAAAATGTTGGCGAAGGTGTGGCTTTAATAATTCAGGAAGAAAGGCAAAAAAATGGAGAATTTAAAAATTTAACGGATTTCTTAAAAAGAATTCCCCGTCAATCGCTAAACAAAAAGACTCTGGAAAGCTTAATTAAGGCCGGCGCTTTGGATTGTTTTGGAGAAAGGGAATTAATGGCAGACCACTTAGAAGAAATTCTAAATTGGAGCGCCCAATTTAATAATTCAAAAAACAATCATCAAATGACTCTGTTTCAGGAAGGAACTAGCGATGAGCTCTTGGATAATTTAAAAAAGAAATTTCCTCAAATTTCAATAGACAAGCAAAGAAGGACGAGTTGGGAAAAAGAATATTTGGGGTTTTATTTGACCAGTCATCCTTTAGATAGCTATAAAAATATTTTAGGCAAAATTGCTTTGACTGCCACTCAATTAAATCCATATTATTTAGGTAAAAAAATTAAAGTTTGCGGTTTTATTTCCAAAATTCAGCAAGTAAGAACGAAAGTGGGCAAACCAATGGTTTTTACCCGTTTAGCTGATTATGATAATTCAATAGAGATTGTCCTTTACCCGGCAATTTTAAATAATTATGGCGATATTTTAAGAGAAGATAAAGTTTTGTTGGTAGAAGGAAGAATGGATAAGCGTAATGGCAGTTATCAAATTATAGGGGAAAGGTTGGAAGAAATTAAGTCCTTAGAGGCATAGAAAAAATTTGCGTTAAACTAATAATTATATTAGAATGTCTCAAATTCGTCATTTTTGAGCGGAACTGATTTAATAATTAATCAAACAATGAAACAAAATTCTTTAGAGAAAATTCGTCATTCTTTAGCCCATATCTTGGCTTTAGCAGTTAAGAATCTTTATCCTGAAGTTAAATTTGGCGTGGGGCCAGTTATAGAAAATGGTTTTTATTATGATCTAGACATTAAGGGGTCATTGTCTTTGGAAGATTTGCCTAAAATTGAAGACGAAATGAAAAAGATTATTAAGCAGGAAATACCTTTCCGGAAAAAAATAGTTTCTTTAAGCGAGGCGAAAAAAATATTTAAACAATTAAAACAACCATATAAACTTGAACTGCTCAAGGATTTGGAAAAATACGGAACTACAGATGCTACTGTCATTGCGACCCTGAGCTTGCCGAAGGGGAAGCAATCTCAAAGATTGCCGCGTTCGGCTAAAGCCTCCCTCGCAATGACTAAAATTACCATTTATCAAGTAGGTGATTTTGTAGATTTATGCCGAGGCCCTCACGTGAAAAATACAAGGGAGCTTCCTTTAAGTTTTAAATTAATCAAAGTTTCTGGGGCTTATTGGCGAGGCAAAGAAACAAACCCAATGCTTCAAAGAGTAATGGGCTTGGCTTTTCTTAAAGAGAAAGAGTTAGAATCATATTTAGCTCAAATTGAAGAAGCTGAAAAAAGAGATCATCGGCTCATAGGCAAAAATTTGGAATTATTTAGTTTTCACGATGAAGGGGTGGGTTTCCCGTTTTTCCATCCTAAAGGAATGATTTTGCGAAATATCTTGGAAGATTATTGGAAAAAGGAACACCAGAAAAGCGGTTATGATGAAGTGAAGACCCCAATTTTATTAAGCAAATCATTATGGATGCAATCAGGCCATTGGGACCACTACAAAGAGAATATGTATTTTACAAAAATAGATAATAATGATTATGCGGTTAAACCAATGAATTGTCCCGGGGGAATTCTCATTTATAAAAGCTCCCTTCATAGCTATAGGGATTTGCCTTTAAGGTTAGCAGAGCTCGGATTAGTCCACCGCCACGAACTTTCTGGCGTTTTGCAGGGTCTTTTTCGGGTAAGGTCTTTTACTCAAGATGATGCGCATATTTTTATGGCTCCGGAGCAGGTTACCGATGAGATTAAAAAAGTGATAGATTTAACCGACCGGATTTATAAAAAATTTGGTTTTTCTTATCATGTTGAATTAAGCACCAAACCCGAAAATGCGATGGGGTCTGATAAAATTTGGGAGAAAGCAACTAAGAGTTTAAAGCAGGCCTTGAAGGAGAAAAAAATGGATTTCATAATAAATAAAGGCCAAGGAGCTTTTTACGGGCCAAAAATTGATTTTCATTTAAAAGATTGCTTAGGAAGAACTTGGCAGTGCGGGACTATTCAATTGGATTTTATAATGCCGGAGAAATTTGATCTTTTTTACATTGATAAAAAAGGGAAGAAACAAAGGCCGGTAATGTTACATCGGACAATTTTAGGCAGCATTGAGAGATTTATCGGGATTTTGGTAGAAAATTATGGGGGAGAATTTCCTTTATGGTTAGCACCGGTTCAGGTAGCAATTCTCCCCATTAAAGAAAAAAATACTAGTTTTGCTAAAAAGGTGCTTGAAACAATCCAAGAAAATAATTTTAGAGCAGAAATTTGGTCGGGTGAGGATACTTTATCCAAAAAAATCAAAAAAGCAGAGGAACAAAAAATTCCCTATGTTTTAGTGATCGGCGACCAAGAAGAGAAAAGCAAAAATGTTTCTGTCAGGAAAAGGAAAAAAGGCGATATTGGCAAGATGACAATAAGCAAGTTTTGTGGTATGCTCTTAAAAGAACTATAAATTCAGTATTCTGTATTTAGTATTCTGTAGTCAGTATTTATTTTTTTAATTATCGTGTATCAACCTAATAAGATTGAGCCCAAATGGCAAAAAATTTGGGCCAAAAATAATTATAAAAATTGGCACGCCCAAGATAAACCCAAAGGAAAACATATTTATATTTTAGATATGTTTCCTTATCCTTCAGGAGAAGGTCTCCATGTCGGCCATATTGAGGGTTATACCGCTTCTGATATTTTATCGCGTTATTATCGGATGAAGGGGTTGGATGTTTTACATCCTATGGGATGGGATGCTTTTGGCTTGCCAGCAGAAAACTACGCTTTAAAAACAAAAAAGAATCCTAAAAAAGTAGTCTCTCAAAATATTAAGTATTTTCGCAAACAGCTTCAGCAAATGGGTTTTAGTTATGATTGGCAAAGAGAAATTAATACTACCGACCCAAATTATTATAAATGGACTCAATGGATTTTTCTCCAATTATATAAAAACGGATTGGCTTATGAAGATGAGGTGCCAGTAAATTTTTGTCCTTCTTGCAAAACTGTTTTAGCTGATGAAGAAGTTGTTGAAGGAAAGTGTGAACGGTGTGGTAGCGCGGTCGTTAGAAAAAAATTAAAGCAATGGATTTTGAAGATTACCGCCATGGCTGATAGATTATTAAAAGATTTGGATTTATTAGATTGGCCGGCAAGAGTCAAAACAATGCAAAAAAACTGGATTGGCCGTTCAGAAGGGGTTGAGGTAGAGTTTAAAGTTGTTGGTCAAAATGAACATCTTAAAGTTTTTACAACTAGAATTGATACAATTTTTGGAGTTACCTATTTAGTTTTAGCGCCAGAGCATGAATTGGTGCCAAAAATCACCAAAGAGAATTATAAAGACGAGGTGGAAAATTATGTTAAAAAAGCGCTTCAAAAATCAGATTTTGAAAGGCAATTTGCCAGTAAGGAAAAATCGGGAGTTTTTACCGGCGCTTACGCAATTAATCCCAGTAACAGGGAGAGAGTGCCGATTTGGATTTCTGAGTATGCTCTTATTAATTATGGCACCGGCGCTATAATGGGAGTGCCTCGGCATGACGAGAGAGATCTGGCTTTTGCCCAGCAATTTCATCTGCCAATTAAGGAAGTTGTTTCTTCTGACGGAACTTTAATCAACTCAGGCCCTTTTAACGGAATTCCTTATAAAAAAGCTCAGGAGAAAATAGCTCTTTATGTTGGCGGTGAAAAAACAGTGCGTTATAAATTGAGAGATTGGATTTTTTCGCGCCAAAGATATTGGGGAGAACCAATCCCGATAATTAAATGCGAAAAATGCGGCTTGGTTCCTTTGAGAGAAAACCAGCTACCTTTAAAGCTCCCGGAGATAAAAAAATATGAACCGACTGGAAAAAACGAATCTCCTTTGGCAGATATTTCATCTTGGGTTAATGTGAAATGTCCTCAATGCAAGGGCCCGGCTAAGCGGGAAGCAAATACTATGCCCCAATGGGCAGGATCTTCTTGGTATTTTCTTCGTTATTTAGATCCAAAAAATAAGAAAAAATTAGTTGATTTGAAGAAAGAAAAAGTTTGGATGCCGGTTGACATTTATATTGGTGGTGTTGAGCACGCGGTTTTGCATCTTTTATACGCGCGTTTTTGGCATAAGTTTCTTTACGACTTGAATGTGGTTTCTACCCCAGAACCATTTATCCGTTTGGTCAATCAAGGAATTATTTTAGGGGAAGACGGAGAAAAAATGTCAAAATCAAGAGGCAACGTAATAAGTCCCAATGATATTATTGAAAAATACGGGGCTGACAGCTTGAGAATGTATGAAATGTTTATGGGTCCCTTGCCTTTTGCTAAACCTTGGAACTCCCAGGGCATTATTGGGATTTACCGTTTTCTTAATCGGGTTTGGTCTTTGGCAACTAACTCTCGTTTGTCATTGCGAGGAGTGAAACGACGAAGCAATCTCAAAGAAAGTGATTTGAAAATGACTAATGAGGCGAAAAAGAAATTAAAAGAAAATTTAAAAGAAATAGAAAAAGCAAGACACAGAACCATTAAAAAAGTGACTGAAGATATAGAAAGCTTGCGTTTTAACACAGCTATCAGCGCCTTAATGGAATATGTTAACCAGCTTTTTGAAATACCCCAGGAAAAAATTAATCAAAAACATAGGGAGACTTTAGTTCTGCTTTTATCTCCTTTTGCGCCTCATTTGGCTGAAGAATTATGGCAGACGGCGTTAAAACACCGGAAATCAGTCGGGTTTGAAAAATGGCCGGTTTTCAAAAGCGAATTAGTAGAGGAAAAATCTTTTATTTTAGTGGTTCAAATTAACGGTAGGATTAGAGATAAAATGAAAGTTCAAAAAGGAATTGATGAAGTTCAGGCGCAAAAGATAGCCAAAGAATCTAAAAAAGTTAAAAAATATTTAGACAAGCAAAAAATTAAAAAAGTTATTTTTGTTAAAGACAGACTAATTAATTTTGTGACTACGCCACAAAATTAAATTGTTTCAATGTAACAATGCAACAATGAAACAGGTAGTAGTTATTGGCGGGGGGACTGGAGTTTTTACGGTTTTGACTGGATTAAAAAAATATCCTTTACATTTATCGGCGATTGTCACGATGGCAGATGACGGCGGCTCTTCAGGAATTTTACGGGAAGAGTTTGGAATTTTGCCGCCAGGTGATTTAAGGAGAGCTTTAGTCGCCCTTTCTTCTGAAAGCCAAATTTTGGCTGATTTGTTTAATTATCGCTTTTCTAACGGCACCGGATTAAAGGGG
>JBAZEI010000009.1:0-21508 GCA_041654015.1 Minisyncoccota bacterium
GATCTATTAAAAATTGTTAAATATATGTGCGGGATTATTGCTTATAAAGGGAAAGAAAACGCTGTCCAGATTATATTAGACGGTTTAAAACATCTTGAATACAGAGGGTATGATTCAAGCGGTCTTTGTATAATTTCAAAAAACAAGGCATTTTTAATTAAAAAAACAGGTCAAATAGATAATTTGCTGGAGGCAGTAAAAAAGAAGCAATCACATAATGAAATGCTAAGTGGGGAAATCGGAATTTCCCATAGTCGATGGGCAACACACGGCGCAGTAACTGAGGCCAATGCTCATCCTCATTTCTCTTGTAATAAAAATATTTTTGTTGTTCACAATGGCATTGTTGAAAATTACGAAGGTTTGAAGGAAGAATTAATAAAAAAAGGACATCATTTTGTTTCCCAAACAGACACCGAAGTGATTCCTCACTTAATAGAAGAATATAGAAAAAACAATAGTTTTGTGGTTTCTTGTGAAAAAACATTTCAGCGCCTTGAGGGTTTGTTTGCGATAGTGGCTTTGGATAAAAAAACTGGAGAAATTGTGGGTACCCGCAACGGCTCGCCTTTGGTGATGGGAATAGGGAAGGGAGGATTGTTTTTGGCTTCAGATATTCCGGCCTTTTTGGATAAAACCAATAAGGTTATCTTTTTAGATGATGGGGATATGGTTCATATTATAAATGGAGAAGAATATAAAATTAAGAATTTAATTTCAAAGAAGTATTTAAAAAAGACAATTAATATAATTAACTGGACTAAAGAAGAAGCGGAGAAAGGGAAGCACCCTCATTTTATGATTAAAGAGATTAAAGAAATTCCAGAGGCGATTAAAAAAGCTGCTTGGCAGGATAAAAAAATACTGCAATCAATAGTTAATTTAATCAAAAAAAGTTCAGGCGTGTTTTTTATTGGTTGCGGCACTGCTGGCCATTCCTGCCTTTTGGGCCAATATTTATTTTCTTCTTTGTTGGGAAAAAGAACTGGTTTTAGCGTTGCCAGCGAGTTTAAGAATTTTCTGCCGGCTTTGGATAAAAATACTTTATTGATTGCGGTTTCCCAAAGCGGTGAGACAATTGATACCATAGAAGCGGTTAAAAAGGCCAGAGAAAAAGGAATTAAAGTTGTTTCTTTGGTTAATGTTATGGGCTCTACTTTAACCAGAATTAGCGATTATGTTTTGATGATAAACGCCGGGCCGGAAAAATGCGTTTTGGCGACAAAAAGTTATTTATCCCAAATAGCTCTAATTTTATTAATTGTTTTTTCTGTTTTAGGTCAAGAACAAAAAGCAGGGCAGGAATTAAAAAAAATTAGCCGTCAGCTAAACCAATTATTGGAGGATAAAAAATTCATTAGCCAAATAAAAAAATTGGCAAAACAATTATGTTCAACGGAGCATATTTTTGCAATCGGTAGGAGTTATAATTACCCTACTACATTAGAAACCGCTTTAAAAATAAAAGAAGGTTGTTATATCCATACCGAAGCTTTTGCCGGCGGAGAATTAAAACACGGCGTTATCGCTTTGATAGAGAAAGGGACACCCTGTATTGTTCATTTGTCAAAAAGCGAGGAAGAAGAAAATACTTTGATAAATGCTATGGAACTGCAAAGCCGAGGGGCTTATATTATTGGCATTGGCCCGGAAAAGAAAAAAGATTTTGATTTTTTTATTACGGTGCCGGAAGTTGAGGAATTTTTTTCGCCATTGGTAAATATTGTTCCCGCTCATCTTTTAAGTTATTATATTGCTTTGGAAAAAGGCATTGATCCTGATAAGCCCCGCAATTTGGCGAAAAGCGTGACAGTGAAGTGACACTGAAGAGCAAACAATAATTAAAATTAACAAAAGTATTATGATTTCAACTTCAGACTTTGAAAAAGGTATGGTGATTAAAGTTAATAACGAGTCCTGGCAAATTATCAATTTTGAATTTTATAAACCGGGGAAAGGAGGGGCGGTGATGAGAACTCAGTTAAAAAATTTTCAGACAGGAAAAGTTTTGGAAAAAACTTTTCGCTCCGGAGACAGGTTTGAAGAATTAGAGATTGATTACCAAGATGCTGTTTATTTGTATTCTGACCGAAAATCAGCAGTTTTTGAAATGAAAAAAGGCCGAGAAAGAATTAGTTTTGATTTGGAAAAAGTTGGGGATTTAATAAAATTTCTTAAAGAGAAAACCGAAGTTTCTGTGATTTTTCTTGAAGGAAAGCCGGTTTCTATCAAAATCCCTATTAAAATGGAATTTTTAGTTGTTGAGGCGCCGGAGGCAGTCAAGGGGAATACTGTAAGCGGCGCTCTAAAAACTGTTACCTTGGAAAATGGATTGAAAATTAGTACCCCTCTTTTTATCAAAGAAGGAGATAAAATTATTGTTAATACTGAAACCGGCCAATATAGCGGAAGAGCCAAAGAGGAGAATTAAAAGTGAAATTGATTTTTAATTTTTATAATGTTATAGTATTATTTAATGGATATCTCGTCGGGCGTTTTATTTTTAAGTTTTAAGGGTTTAATCTTGGCGGGAATTTTGGGCGGCCTGATTGGTTCAGAAAGAGAATGGGCGCAAAAATCAGCAGGCACAAGAACTTTTTCTTTTATTAGTTTAGGCGCCGCTTTGTTTATCATTATTTCGCGTTTGAGTTTTGAAGGGTATTTAGGAGTATCAAATTTAGACCCCTCAAGGATTTTAGGCCAAATTATTGTTGGAGTCGGATTTTTAGGAGCCGGAATAATTATTTTTCAGCCGAGAGAAGGCGCTATTAAAAATTTGACAACAGCGGCAATGATGTGGGTAGCGGCAGCTATCGGGGCGGCAGTGGGATTAGAATTATACTGGATAGCAGTTTTTTCCACTTTATTGGTGCTTTTTATCAATATTGTTATTTTTCCGATTGAGCACAAAATGGAAAAAAGAATTCAGCGAATAAAAGATAACAAAAAAGAAGAAGTCTAAATATAATAATAACGACGTCGGACGTCCCAATATTTATTTACAAATAAGTAAATCTTGCTATTTATTATAGCCCCCGTAGCTCAACTTGGTAGAGCAGTTGCCTTTTAAGCAATTGGTTCCGCGTTCAAATCGCGGCGGGGGCACCAATCTTTATAAATATGTATAAAATAGCCCCACTGTTAATACGAAATATTGAAATATGGAACTTTGAGAAAAGAGCTTTTTATATTTACGACGTCCGACGTCGTAAATGATTATTAAAATTGCAATATGGATATAGTTCATGTTTTAAATAGAGGAGTTGATAAAAGAAAAATCTTTCTTGACGATCAGGATTATTTTCGATTTGTTCATGATTTATTTGAATTTAATGATAAAGATTCAGTAAATAATGTTTTTTCTACTTTTGAACGTAAATATAATAATAACGACGTCGGACGTCCCAATATTTATAAATATAAAGTGGAGAGAAAACCGAGAAAAATGTTAGTGGATATCTTAGCATTTTGCCTTATGCCAAATCATTATCATTTACTTCTTACATCGAAAGTGCAAAACGGCATAGCACTTTTTATAAAAAAACTGAATGGAGGATATGCTAAATATTTTAATGCGAGATACGAAAGGAAGGGTGCTTTATTTGAAGGAAGATATAAAAAAGTTATGGTAGAACATGAAGCTCACTTTATTCATTTATCATATTATATTCATCTCAATCCTTTGGATTTAATAGCTCCAGAATGGAGGGAGAGAAAATTAAATGATTTTGTAAAAGCAATAAAATTTCTTGATTTATATCGTTGGAGCAGTCATCTAGATTATTTAGGTAAAAAGAATTTTCCATCGGTTACTCAAAGAGATTTTCTTTTAAATTTTTTTGGAGGCCAGCAAGAGTATAAAGATGATATCACAGATTGGTTGAGGAAATTATCAATGGAAGAAGTGAACCATTTAATACTTGAATAATCAATTTTTTTAGCCGTATTTACAAATTAACGACGTCGGACGTCCCAATATTTATAATAATTAATAAAATTAACGACGTCGGACGTCGTTAATTCAGACGTCGTTAATTGGTGATTTTTTATTTGCAAAAAGAATTATGGTATAATATAAACAATATATTTAAAAACAATGAAAAAGAATAAAAAAATAATAATAAAAAAATATGAATAAATTACAAAACCTTTCCAGGGATTTTATTTCCAAAGAAGAGAGAGATTTTAACTTTAAAATAGGGAAAATTTTGGCTTCCTCGCTTTCTGGGTTTATCGCCGGAGTGCTTGCCACATTGTTGTTTTTAGCCATAGCCGCGTATTTTTTAAAAATTACTGTGCAAATTGGTCTTTAATTGATGATTTTGATAGGATAATTAGATGATAAATTACAAAAAAATATTAATTATTGCAGGTATTTATCTGGCGGCTGTTTTGATGGTAGTTTTTATTTATCCTTATGGCCTTACAGCAAGGGGAATAAAACTGCCTGATTTTTTTTATAGAAATTTCAGTCTGGGGCTTGATATTTCCGGGGGAACCCTTTTGGTTTATGAAGCTGATTTAAGCAACATTGATGAGGCTGATTATTCTGCGGCAATGAATGGCTTGAAAGATGTCATTGAAAGAAGGATTAATTATTCCGGAGTCAGAGAGCCGCGAGTGACAGTCAACAAAAGCGGGGAAAATTGGCGCCTGGCAGTGGAATTAGCTGGAGTCAAAGACATTCAGGAGGCGATAAAGATGATTGGCGAAACTCCATATTTAGAATTCAGGGAATTGCGAAGCGAAGAAGAAATAGAAAAAATTTTAGCTTTGGAAGAAGCAGAGGGGAATGTTGACACTTATTTTAAAGCAACTCCTTTGACAGGAAAATATTTAGAGAGGGCAGAGGTTGCTTTTGATCAAACAACTTCATTGCCGGTAATTAATCTTGTTTTTAATGAAGAAGGAGCAAAAATTTTCGCCGAGTTAACAAAGAATAATATCGGCAATCCTCTGGCTATTTATCTTGATGGCCATTCAATAAGCATGCCGGTAGTTCGGGAAGAAATTTCTTCAGGCGCGGCCCAGATTTCAGGAGACTTTACTTTGGCTGAAGCCAAAGAATTAGCGTCAAGATTAAACCAAGGGGCTTTGCCTGTTCCTATTGATTTAGTGTCTCAACAATCTGTAGGCGCTATTTTAGGGGGAGAATCAATCAAAAAAATTGGATTGGCGGCTTTAATCGGTTTTATGTTGGTGGTTCTCTTTATGGTTATATTTTACCGCCTGCCCGGATTAGTGGCTTCTTTTTCTTTAATCATTTATGTGATTTTTGCCTTAAGTATTTTTAAATTTATTCCGGTGACGCTTACTTTGGCAGGAATAACCGGTTTTATTCTTTCTATCGGCATGGCCGTTGATGCCAATATTTTAATTTTTGAATACGCCAAAGAAGAAATTAAAAAAAATAAACCTTTTAAAATGTCGATGGAAGATGGGTTTCAAAGGTCATGGTCAGCAATTCGTGATTCTAATATTGCAACAATTATTTCGGCAATAATTCTGTATTATTTTACCTCAGGCATGGTAAGGGGGTTTGCGCTTACTTTAGGAATTGGAGTCGGAGTCGGACTGCTGACAGCGATTTACATTACGAGGATATTTTTGCAATCATTGATAATAAGTAACTAAGAAGGCGCTATGGATTTTATTAAAAACAGAAAAATTTTTTACGGCATTTCAGGAATAATAATGATAATTTCATTGCTGAGCCTTTTGATATTTGGGTTTAAGTTAGGGATAGATTTTACCGGCGGCGCTCTTTGGGAGATATCAACGGCGGGAGATATTAACCAATCAATAGAAAAAATTAAAAATTATTTAGAAGAGAATGGTATAAGCCAGATTAATGTCCAAACAACAAGTGAGAACAGTTTGATTCTGCGTTTTCAAAATATCTCGGAAGAAAAGCATATCCAACTGCTTGAAGGGTTAAAAAAATTAATTCCTTCAATAGAGGAAAGAAGATTTGAATCCATAGGTCCTTCTATTGGCGAAGAATTAAAAACCAAATCTATCTGGGCGACTATTTTAGTGTTTTTAGGAATTTTAATATATCTTTGGTACGCTTTCCGCCATTCTTCTTTTAAGATTCCTTCTTATCGTTATGGTATTTTAGCGATTTTAGTATTAATGCACGATGCAATTTTTATTATGGGTTTGTTTTCAATATTGGGCAAGCTATGGGGATGGGAAGTAAATTCAGATTTCTTGGTCGCTTTGTTAGTGGTGGTTGGTTATTCTGTCCATGATACGATTGTTGTTTTTGATAGAATTAGAGAAAATTTGAGGTTGAAAACAAAAGAAACTTTAGAAAATATAATTAATTTAAGCATTCAACAGACCTTAGTGAGATCTTTGAATGCCTCGTTAACTACTATTTTTCCTTTAATAGCTCTTTATTTCTTTGGGCCGCTTTCCACTAAAATACTAGCTACGGCAATGATAGCTGGTATTATTATCGGCACTTATTCTTCAATTTGTTTAGCTGCCCCTTTGCTCTACGATTGGTCTAAAAAAGCATAGAAATAGAAAAAATAGAAATAGAAAAAGATGGGGGTTGACCCCCACACCAAACGTTTTTAGCATAAATTTCTATATAAATATAGATGAAATTTAGAAGTAATTGTTGATTTACATATTTACAAAGTTCGTTATGGTGTGGGGGTTGACTCTTTGCTAATTTTTTGCTTTAATTAATACAAAGAAGACAATAAATTATGAACAAAGAATTTTTAGATAAAAATAACCCCAAAATATTATCCCTTGAAATTATCGCTATTTTACCTCATCGGACTCAGGAGATTATTAAAAAGAGATTTGGCATTGAAGATGATAAGCCAAAAACATTGGAGGCAGTGGGCCAAAGATATAAAATTACTCGGGAGAGGGTGAGGCAAATAATAGAAAGCGCTCTAAAAACGATAAAAAAACAGCCAATTTTGGAAACAATCGGCGATTTTATCAATTTAAGCAAATCCTTGTTAAAACAAAGCGGCGGCTTGGAAGAAGAAATAGAATTTCTCAAAAAAGTGGACAAAGCTTTAAATGCCGGCAAAAAATCAGAAACAAAAGGAAACCTGTCCGCAATTAAGTTTTTGTTAACTCTCTCGCCCGATTTTGTTTTTGAAGAAGAAAATGAAGCAAAACAGAGCTACTGGCATCTAAAAGAAATTTCCAAAGAGACAATTGATAAAAATATCAAAGCGTTAGAAAAATATTTTGAAGACAAAAAAACAGCCCTCCAATTAAATGAGATATTAACTTGGGCTAAAAAAAATATTAATTCTAATATAAGCGCAGAAGAATTAGAGGCCTATTTTCGCGTTTCTAAAAAAATAGGAATAAATCCCTTTGGAGAATACGGTTTATTCAGCTGGCCGGAGATAGATCCCGCAGGGGCCAGAGAGAGAGCGTATTTATTAATGAAACATTCGCAAGAACCGATGCATTTTTCAGAGATTACAAAACGTCTTAATAAAATTAACGAGTTGCCAGTTCACCCCCGTTTAACTTCTAATTCTTGGCAGAAAAAAGTGTGCATTCAGACAGTCCATAATGAGTTAATTAGGGACTCAAGATTTGTTTTGATTGGCAGGGGGATTTATGCGCTTAAGGAGAGGGGATATAAACCGGGAAAGATAGTTGATGTAATCCAAGATGTCCTTAAAGAAGCGGGAAAACCCTTGAGGCAGGAAGATATTATTAAAGGAGTTCAAAAGAGAAGAATGGCTAAAGATAATACTATTATTCTCAACCTTCACAATAAACAGTACTTTAAAAAACTGCCGAATAAATATTATACTTTAGTGAAGCCATATAAAATACTTGAGGTTTGATGCCTTACTATATATATATAGAAGAAGTTTTGTTTTTTATTTTTGGAATTATTCGAGACTTTTGGTGGCTTATTGCCTTAATTTTATTAGGGCTATTTTATATTAATTTAAGGAGGGATTATCAGGCAAAAGCAAAAAAAGAAAAAGAGACGGTAAAAGATTGGGTGGTTTTGGAGGCAAAAATCAATCGCGAAATTTTACAAACCCCAAAAGCAATGGAGCAGGTATTCAATAGTTTGAATGTTATTGGAAAGGGATATCTTAGCTTAGAAATAGTGGGCATTAATCGGGAGATGCATTTTATTATCCGCGCTCCCAAAGAATACAAACACTTAGTCACTTCTCAATTTTACTCCCAATATCCGGAAATAGAAATCAAAGAAATAGAAGATTATTTTTCAAGTGTCGCCCCAAATTTGCCAAATAAAGATTTTGATTTATGGGGAACGGAAATTATCTTTGAAAAAGCGAATTGTTATCCGATAAAAACATATTCTTATTTTGAGGAAATGAAAGAAGAAAAAAGAATTGATCCGATGGCAAGTTTGGCGGAAAGTTTTGGCGCCCTTGAAAGAGCAGAATGGTGTATTTTTCAAATTTTTGTAAGGCCTCTTTCAAAAGACGAAGAAGAAGAATTTGATTTAGAAGGCAAAAAAGAAATAGATGATTTGTCAGGGAAAAAAGCGCCAAAAACAATCACTTGGGTAGATTGGGTAGGGGCCTTTTTCAGAAATCTTTTGGTGGGCGTCATTGAACCACCGGTCTGGCCGGGTGAAGAAGAAAAGAAAGAAAGCCCGCCATCAGAAATTGCTTTGTCAAAGAAAAATAAGATAAGCGCCATTGAGAAAAAAATAAGCCAATTATCTTTTAAAACAGGAATTAGAGTTTTATATATTGCTCCACGCCCGGTTTTCAACGAAGCCAAAGCGCTTGGTTTTATGGCTTTCTTAAAACAATTTAATTCAAAAGACTTAAACGCTTTTAAAATTAACACAGAAGCTTCAACAACTTTGAAGACCAAATTATTTCAGGCAAGGAGATTGTTTTTGAAGAAAAGAAATTTTTATCAGGCAGCGGCGCAAAGAGAACTGGAGCAAAAATCAATAATTTTAGCAACTGAAGAATTGGCAACAATTTATCATTTTCCCGCTCTAAAAATAAAAGCTCCTACTTTAACAAGGGTTTTGAGTAAAAAAGGAGAGCCGCCAATAGGGCTACCAGTGGAGTAGTAAGGTTCGGAGAATTGTCTCAAAAACTCAATTTAGTAAGGCAATGAAAGTTTTCAGGCACCGGCGGTCAGCTCGCTCCAGCGGCTCGCTGCCGCATGAGTTCTCGGCAGGCGAATTCCGCTAAAGCGGAAACCAATCTTCGCCTGCCTCCGAAATCTGCCTTCAAACTTCATTGCCTTACTATTGCCTAACAACATCTCCTTATCTTATTACTTAATAGTTTAAAAATTTAGTAATATAGGGTTACCAACAGAGTAGAGGGATCTTTGAAAAAGCTCGAAATATACTTCTCGAAAACATCCAAAAATCCCCAGCGAGGATTTTAGGACTCGCCAAGCCTCCTCGCTCTCTCGCTTCGCTCAAACCATGCCCGCTCGTCGGCTTGAGCGTTTCTCAAAGTATATTTCTTCGCTGTTTAAGTTTATAGTTTTAAATTTTGAATTATAATATGGAAGATATAAATTATATCGGAATAACAAATTTTAGGGATGAGTATCAAAGATTTGGGATTAAAACCGATGATCGACGCCGGCATATGTATTTAGTAGGGAAAAGCGGGACCGGCAAGACAACGATGATGGAAAATATGATTATTCAGGATATTAATAACGGCAAGGGGGTGGGAGTGATTGATCCTCACGGCGAATTGGCAAATCGGTTGTTATATTTTATTCCCGAAAAAAGAGTTAAAGACGTAATTTATTTTAATCCCGGCGACATTGAATGGCCGATTGCTTTTAATGTGATTGAAGATGTTCCTTTGGAATATCGGCATTTAGTGGTTGCGGGACTGATGGGGGTTTTCAAGAAAATCTGGCCAGATGTCTGGTCAGCAAGAATGGAATATATTTTGAATAACGCTTTATTGGCGTTGTTAGAATATCCTAATTCAACTTTATTAAGCATCAATCGTTTGCTTGCAGATGAAGATTTCCGCCGAGCAGTAATGGAAAAAGTCAGCGACCCTATTGTGAAATCTTTTTGGGAAAAAGAATTTGCCCGTTATAACGCGCGATTCGCGACAGAAGCTATAGCTCCGATTCAAAACAAGGTAGGACAATTTATCTCCAATCCTTTAATTAGAAATATAATCGGTCAAAAAGAACCGAAAATAGATATTAGAGGAATTATGGATGAAGGAAAAATTCTTATAGCCAATTTATCTAAAGGAATGGTAGGCGAGGATAACTCCAGTCTTTTGGGGGCGTTGTTGATAACAAAAATACAATTAGCCGCCATGGGAAGAGTGGAAATGGCAGAAGAGGATAGAAAAGATTTTTATTTGTATGTTGATGAGTTCCAAAACTTCTCCACAGAATCTTTCGCCACCATTTTTGCCGAAGCGAGAAAATATCGTTTGGATTTAATTTTAGCCCACCAATATATTGCCCAGCTTAATGAGCAAGTCAAGGATTCTATTTTTGGTAATATCGGGAGCTTAGTGGCTTTTAGATTGGGGCCTGAGGATGCAGAGTTTTTGGAAAAATATTTTGCTCCTGAATTCAGCAAAGAAGATTTAATCAACTTGCCTAATTATAATTTTTATATTAAATTAATGATTGACGGCGTTCTTTCAAAAGCTTTTTCAGCAATAAATATTCCGCCTTCAAGCCTGCCCCAGCAATCTTTTATTCAGGAAATAATCCAGTATTCTCGGGAGCAATATGCCGCTCCTCGCCAAGAAGTAGAAAGAAATATCGCCCATTGGGAACTTTTAGATTTTTCTCTAATCGCAAAAAAAACAGAAAGGCAAGATGAAAAAATTGGCATTAAACAAGGATGGGAAGCAGTTTGCTCCCAGTGCGGTAAAAGAATTATCGTTCCTTTCAGGCCCAGTCCAACAAGACCTGTTTATTGCGAGGATTGCTTTAGGGAAGTAAAAAGAGCCCAAAAAACAAATATTTCATCTTTTGGCCCGTTAAGATCGCCAAAGCCGAAGACAGGGCCAAAAGGGGAGGAAGTAAAAAATATAATAAAAAATATTTTTCATCAAGATTCTTAAAGCGAGAGAGATAGATGATTATTAAAAATTATAATGGAAAAGAAGACAGTAGCTGTTATTTGCGGAGGGAAAAGCGGAGAGCATGAGGTTTCTTTGCGATCAGCTTTTTATGTTTTTAACAATATAGACAGAAGAAAGTATCAACCGCTGGTTTTGGCGATCTCCAAAAAAGGAGAATGGTTTTTTAGCCGCCGCTTTGAAGATTTAGTGAATAGTCAGGGCCTTTTATGGAAATTAAGGCCTCGTTTAGAGAAAATCGTTGTCTCAAAAGATAAAAATTACAGCCAGATTTTCAGTTTAAAAAAGAAGAAAAAATTGGCTAAAGTGGATATTTTCTTTCCTTTGATTCATGGCACTTTCGGCGAAGACGGCTGCCTTCAGGGATTTCTTGAGCTTTTGGGCGTTCCTTATGTAGGGGCTGATGTTCTTGGTTCGGCAATAGCGATGAATAAAGAGGTGACAAAAAAATTATTAAGCATTGAGAAAATTCCAGTAACGAAATTTGTTGTAATTGATAAAAAAGATTCTTTAAAAAAGAAAAAAGAAAAAATAGAGGCGGCGGTAAGGCAATTTCATTTCCCTTTGTTTATTAAGCCCGTTTCTTTGGGCTCTTCAGTAGGTGTTTCCAAAGTTTTTTCAAGAAAAGAGATTAAAAAAGCCATTGAAGATGCTTTTCAATACGATACAAAGATTATGATTGAAAAATTTGTTAAGGGAAGGGAGATAGAATGCTCGGTTTTGGGCAATAATAATCCTCAGGCTTCTTTGCCCGGTGAAATCAAGCCCCTTTCTTTTTATTCTTACAAAGCGAAATATCTGGACCCTAATGAAGATGAAGCAAAATTATTAGTTCCGGCTCCCTTGAATAAAAAAACGGCCGCGAAAATTAAAAAATTAAGCATTAAAGTTTTCAAAACGCTAAATTTGCGAGGAATGGCGCGAATAGATTTCTTTTTAAAAGTGAATGGACAATTGGTGGTGAACGAAGCAAATACCATTCCGGGATTTACTCAAATCAGCATGTATCCTAAATTATGGGAAGTTTCCGGCTTAAAATACCCTCAATTGTTGAACAATCTTATTCAGCTGGCAATAGAAAGCTATCAGGAAAAATCTAAACTGAGATTTTCATATAACAATTAATGAAGATTTCTTTTAAAAAGTGGTTTCAAAGCGTTTTAAACGCCTTTCAAGGAATAAAATACGCTTGTTCTCAACAAAACTTTTTTTTAATGATTTTGCTGGCGATTGTTAGTTTGGGATTTGGTTTTTGGCTGAAAATATCTTATTACGAGTGGTTGGCGATAATTATTGTTATAGGTTCTGTCCTTAGTTTAGAAATGCTGAATACAATGGTAGAAACTACTTTGGATATTATAGAGCCCAATGAATCTTCTAAAGTTAAACAGATTAAAGATATAATTGCCGGCGCTGTCTTAATTGCCTGTTTAATGGCTTTGATCATAGGAATTTTGATTTTCTTGCCAAAGATTTTAGAATTATGAAAAAAGACCTAATAATCAAAAAACAATTAGAGGAGATTAAAAAGTTGAAGAAAGAAAAGGATGAATTAAAGAAACTTATTTATTTGGATTATTTGACAAGGGTTTATAATCGCCGAGGTTTAATAGAGGTGAGTGAAGGTTATTTTCAATCAATAAAAACTACCGGCAAGAATTATCGAAAAGGAGATAAGGTTTTAAAGAGTTTTGCCAATTTTTTAAGGAAAAATTTTAGGAAAACAGATATTATTAGTCGTTGGGGCGGAGAAGAATTCGTAATTTTACTAATTAATGCTCCTTATGAATTAGCAGAAAAAATAGCTGATAAAATTCGGAAAAAGATAGATGGGTGTGTTTTTAACGGCCTAAAAATAACTGTAAGCATTGGAGTTTTAAGCTACACCAAAGAGAGCAGCTTAGAAGAGTTAATTGATGAAGCGGATAGATTAATGTATTTAGCCAAGAAAAGAGGAAAAAATCAGGTAATTTCAAAATATTCAAAATGCTTTCCCCTTTGGAAGAAATAAAAAATAAGATAGATATTGTTGAAATTATCGGACAATATCTGAAATTAGAAAAGGCAGGGGCTAATTATAAAGCCCTTTGCCCTTTTCATAAGGAGAAGACGCCTTCATTTTTCGTTTCCCCCAGCCGCCAAATTTGGCATTGCTTTGGTTGTAATTGCGGAGGGGACATTTTTACTTTTGTAATGAAAATAGAAAATATTGAATTTAAAGAGGCGTTAGAAATGTTAGCCAAAAAAGCGGGAGTAAAATTAACCTTTGAAAGCCCTCAAGCCCGTTCTCAAAAACAAAAATTAATTGATATAAATAAAGAAGCGGCTGCTTTTTTTGAAAATAATCTCTGGCAGAACAAAGAAGCGCTTGAATATCTTTACGAGAGAGGATTAAGAGAGGAAACAATTAAAGAGTTTCATTTGGGATGGGCCTTGGATGATTGGCGATCCCTAAGCGATGTTCTGATTAAAAAAGAATTCAAGCCGGAAGAAATAGTAGCGGCCGGCTTGGCTATTTCTAAAAAAGAATTTACAGAAATAAGTTCTAATCCACCAGTCGGTGGAACAGAATACAGAATACAGAATACGGACATCTATGATCGTTTCCGCGCGCGAATTATGTTTCCAATAGAGAATGCTTCCCAGCAAATAGTGGGTTTTACCGGGAGAATTTTTCAAGGGAAAAATGCTTTAAAAACAATTAAAGACATTGAAAAAATCGGCAAATATGTTAATAGCCCCCAAACCTTTATTTTTGATAAAAGCACAATTCTTTATGGACTTTCCAAAGCCAAACCTTACCTCCATTCTCAAGAAGAAACTTTGTTGGTGGAAGGGCAGATGGATTTTTTGGCAGCTTGGCAATCAGGCATCAAAAATGCGGTGGCTACTTCTGGCACCGCCCTTACTCCTTATCAGTTGCAAATTTTGAAAAGATATAATAATACTTTGATTTTGGGGTTTGATATGGATGAAGCAGGAGAGAAAGCCGCTGAGAGAACAATTGAATTGGCGCTAATAAAAGAATTTAATATCAAAATTCTTCGCTTGGAAAAAGGAAAAGATTTAGCAGATTATCTTTTAGTTCAGAAAGGAAAGGAAGAAAAAGAAGCCAGTTCTTTAATAAACAGATTGTTAAAGCAAGCAGAACCGATAATGGATTTTTATTTTGAGAGGGCTCAGGCAATGGGAGATAAAAGCACTATTGAGGGCAAAAAAACCATTGCTTCGTATTTTCTGCCAAAGATTAATAAATTGAAGAATGCTTTGGAAAAATCATTTTGGGTTAATAAACTTTCGCGCCTTTTAAATATCCCAGAAAGGGCCTTGGAGGATGAATTAAAAAAATTATCAAAATTATCAGAAAAAGATTTAAGAAGAGAGGTGTTTGATAAAGATGAATCTTTATATCAGTTTCCATCTTCCCAATTTCAACCGCGGATAGAAGGAATAGCTGAGAGGATTATTTCTTTTTTGATAAAATCGCCTGAGTTTAGAAAAAACGCTCTGGATTATGAAGAATATTTTCCCCAGGATTTTCAGAAAATTTTTCAAGTAATCAAGGGAATTTCTGCCACAGAAGAATTAAGCGGGGAAAATTTAAAAAAATTTAATTTAACAGATGAAATGAGAGAGAAAATTAACCAATTAGCCTTGAGGGCTGATTACGAGACAGAACTATTAGAAAAATTCCAGGTTTCCTTGAAAGAAGAATTGGAAAAAGAATTAAAAGAATTAAAAAGAGAAGCAATTAGAAAGCAATTGACCGAGATTGAACAGCAAATTAAATTAGCCGAGAAAAACAACAGCAAATCATTGGAAGAATTAATAAAAAAATTTAACCAATTGTCAAAGCAATTAATAAATTAATATGACTAAACCCCCACACCATAATGAGAACAAAATGCTGGAAGCATTAAATTTTAACGAAGTTAGTTCTCGTTTGGTGTGGGGGTAAACTTAAATAAAAAAATGAAAAAATCAAAAAAAACTACAAAAAAACCGGCCAAAAAAACAAAAAAAGGGCTTAATTCGCCAAAATCAGCAAAAACTTCCCAAAGAAGAGATAAAAGGGAGAAAAAAGTTAAAAAAACGCGGAAAATACAGAAAAGAGCAAAAAATAAGAATTACAACAAAGAGAACAAAGAAAAAGGATCAGCGGGGAAAATAAAGGATTTAATAGAAAGAGGAAAATCGCGGGGTTTTATAACCCAAGATGAAATTTTAAAATATTTTCCGCGAATAGAAGAAGATATTGACCTTTTGGAGGCGCTTTATGATTCCCTAGCTGAGTCCAATATAGAGGTTATAGAAAGTGGTGATTTATTAATACCAGAGGGGGAAGTGTCGGAAAGGGAATTAAGGGACGCGTTAAAAATGCCTGATACCGGCGCTGTTTTCGGGGCTGTTCAGTCGTATTTGAGAGAAATTGGCAAAGTGCCTTTGCTTACTCCGGAAGAAGAAAGAATTCTGGCGAAAAAAGTAAGTGAAGGTGATGAACAGGCAAGAAAACAAATGATAGAGGCTAATTTGCGTTTAGTTGTTTCTATTGCCAAGCGATATATTGGGCGAAGCAGCAATTTAAATTTACTAGATTTAATTCAAGAAGGAAATATTGGTCTTTCCAGGGCGGTAGATAAGTTTAATTACAAAAAAGGGTTTAAGTTTTCAACCTATGCCACTTGGTGGATTCGACAGGCAATAACACGCGCCTTGGCTGACCAGGGACGAACGATCAGAATTCCTGTCCATATGGTGGAAACAATTGGCAAATATTTGAAAGCAAAAAGGTCATTGGCCCAAACTTTGGGAAGAGACCCGTTGCCAGAGGAAATAGCTTCGGAGATGGATAAAGATGTTGAAGAAATTCTTTATTTAATGCAAATTTCTCAAGGTACTTCCTCGCTTAACCAGCCAGTGGGAGATGAAGAAGGAGGTAGCGAGTTGGCAGATTTTATTTCAGACACCAAAACAATTACGCCCGATGGTCATGCCGCCCGCGAGCTTCTAAAAGATGAGATAGAAAAGATTATGAATGAATTGACTGAACGGGAGAGAGAAATTATTAAAATGAGATTTGGTTTAAATGGCGAAAAGACGCATACTTTGGAAGAAGTAGGCGAGGCCTTTGGGGTAACGCGGGAAAGAATTAGGCAAATAGAAGCAAAAACATTAGAGAAGCTTAAAGAGCATACCGGAGTAAAAAGGTTAAAGGAATTTTTAAAATAGAAGGTTCAGACAGTTGCTCCAAAAACAGACTGGCAAATTATGAATTTTTTAGAAAAAATTAAAAGAAACTCTCTATTGAGAAAGGCGATTGCTTTTTTAGCGCATTTAATTTTTGGTTTTCCCGGACGCGGTCTCATAATTATTGGAGTAACCGGAACAACAGGCAAGACAACAACTTGTTTTATGATAAAAAGTATTTTGGAAAATAACGCTATTAAAACCGGTTTAATCAGCACGGCCGGTTTTTATATTGGTTCTGATATAGTTTATCCGAAGGCGCACACGCCGGCGACAACGCCAGATCCGTTTTTTCTTTGTTCTTTATTGAGGCAGATGAAAGATAAAGGCATTAAAGCGGTGGTTATAGAAGTTTCTTCTTTTGGGTTGATGTATGAACGGGTTTATGGTTTAAATTTTACAAGCGCGGTTTTAACGAATATTTCCTCTAACCATCATTTAGCTATTCATGGCGGCATGGAGGAATATATTGCGGCAAAATTAAAATTATTCAAGCGCTTAGATAAAACAGCCATAGCTGTTTTGCCAAAAGAAAGCAAATATTTTGATTTATTTAGTAAAAGCACGAAAGCTGAAGTTATCAGTTTTGGCAAAGACAATAATTCTGATATCTGGCTTGAAATAGAAGAGATTACGAAAGAAAAAAACAAAGTTATTATTCACGACGGTAAGGTTTCTTTCCCTGTCAGCTTGCCCTTGCCGGGGTTATTCAATATTTTTAATGCCCTATCTGCTGTCGGCGCTGTCAGAAAATTTAATTTTACTCCGGACGAGATTAAAAAGGGGTTAGAAAAACTTAATAATATTCCCGGAAGATTAGAGTATATAAAAGGGAAACAGCCATTTTCTATTATTGTTGATAAAGCAAATACGCCAGCGGCATTTTGTGGTATAATAGATTTTATTAAAATTTTGAATGCAAAGAAGAAAATAGCTGTTTATGGAAATTTTGGGGAAAGCCCGATAGAAGAGAGAGAAAAATTAGCCGCGATAGCCACAAATTTTTTTGATCTGACAATTATTACCGAAGATGATCCTCAGGAATTATCTCCTCAGCCAAGCATTGATGATTTTTTGAAGTTTGTTAAGAAAAAAAATGTTTCTCCGGAAAAATATATGGCAGTTGATAAGAGAAAGGAGGCAATTAGAAAAGCAATCCAATCGGCCGAAGAAGGGGATTTAATTGTTATCTTAGGCAGAGGCAATGAAAAAATAATGGATTATGGAACTAAAGTTATGCCTTTTGATGATAGAGAAGTAGCGAGGGAAGTGTTGAAAGAACAAGGATATTAGTGAAGCTCGGAATATTATTTCAAAAACACGCAAAAAACGCTATGGTTTTTGAAATAATATCTCCTCGCTTTATTTATAAAATTTTTATTTATTGATAAGTTATGGATTCAGAAGAATTACGAAAAAAGTTTTTAAAGTTTTTTGAGGAAAGGGGCCATAAAATTATTCCTTCAGCTTCTTTAATTCCAGAAAACGATTCTACCACTTTATTCATTGGTTCAGGAATGCAACCCTTGGTGCCGTATTTGATGGGAGAGCCTCATCCTTTAGGCAAAAGATTAGTTGATATCCAAAAGTCATTTCGGGCTGAAGATATAGAAGAGGTGGGGGACAATCGCCATACCACTTTTTTTGAAATGATGGGAAATTGGTCTTTAGGCGACTATTTTAAGGAAGAACAGCTGAATTGGCTATTTGAATTTTTGGTCGGAGAGTTAAAATTAAACCCTCAAAAACTTTATGTTTCTGTTTTCCGGGGAAATAAGCAAATTGGCATTGAGAAAGATTTAGAATCGGTGAGAATTTGGAAAGATATTTTTAAAAAAAACGGCATTGAGGCCAAAGAAGTTGATTTTGCTGAGAAAAATGGAATGGGAGACGGCCGCATTTTTTATTATGACGAAACTAAAAATTGGTGGTCGCGTTCCGGCGCTCCAAGCCAAATGCCAATCGGAGAAATTGGCGGTCCAGACAGTGAGGTTTTTTATGATTTTGGGCAAGAATTAAAGAGGCATGAGAATTCAAAATATAAAAATCAGCCTTGTCATATAAATTGCGGCTGCGGCCGTTTTGTAGAAATCGGCAATAGTGTTTTCATAGAATTTATCCGTTCAGAAAAAGGGTTTAAACCCTTGCCCCAGAAAAATGTAGATTTCGGCGGAGGTTTAGAGCGTCAGATTACAATATTAGAGGGTGAGAATAACATTTTTAAAACAGATTTATTCATTGATATTATCAGAAAAATTGAGAAATTATCGGGCTTAAAATATGAGGATAATATGCCTTCATTTGAAGTTATTACCGACCACTTAAGAGCCGCCACTTTTATTATGGGTGATAACAAGGGAGTGGCGCCTTCAAATGTTGACCAAGGGTACGTAGTGCGCCGTTTAATCAGAAGAGCTATTCGTTATGGCCGGAAAATAGAGATAAAACAAAATTTATGGATTCAAGAAATAGCCCAGGTTATTATTGATAAATATAAATCGGTTTATCCTGAATTAGAGAGAAACGCCAAATTTATAATGGATAATTTAGCAAATGAAGGAACCAAATTTGAGAAAACATTGGAAAAGGGGCTAAAAGAGTTTGAAAAATTATTTAATCGTTATAAAGGAGATTTAAAAAATTTTATTTTGGACGAGAAATCTTTATTTAATTTATACCAAACCTTTGGTTTTCCTTTTGAATTAAGCATTGAAGAAATAAACAGAAAAAGACTTCAATGCGGCGGGACTCCTGTGTCAAAAGAAGCAGAAAAAAATTTGTTAAAATTATTTCGGGAAGAAATTAAAAAACACCAAGAACTTTCAAGAACTGCCACGGCAGGGAAATTCAGAGGAGGACTATCAGATGCTTCTTTAAGGACTAAAAATCTTCATACCGCCTGCCATCTATTAGGGGCTGCTTTAAGACGCGTGTTAGGAGAGGAAGTGCGACAAAAAGGTTCTAATATTACCGCGGAAAGGTTGCGTTTTGATTTTTCTTATTCTAAAAAATTAACGGATGAGCAGATAAAAGAAGCGGAAAAAATAGTAAATGAGATGATTAGGGATAATTTGTCGGTATCTTACAAAGAGATGCCTTTGAAAGAAGCGAAAGAGAAGGGGGCGATTGGGGTTTTTGAATCAAAATATGGCGAGAAGGTAAAAGTTTATATAATTGGCCAGGAAGATAATTGGGTTTCAAAAGAAATTTGCGGAGGGCCTCACGCAAAATCAACCGGAGAACTGGGGCATTTCAAAATTATTAAGGAAGAATCATCAGGCGCCGGCGTCAGAAGGATCAAAGCTATTTTAGACTAAAACAAGAGCTTGTGAGATGAACTGTTTTTATGGTATACTAAAAATGAGAAATAAAAAATAAGAATGGATAATCAAAACAACCAACAAAAAAACAGAAGAAAAGTTAAAGATATTTTTGCTCCGCATGAATTAAAGCCGAGTGTTTTTATTGAAACTCCAGAAACCTTTCAAATACCAGAGGAAGATGAAGAAAAAATAAGTTTAGAAATGGAAGAAAAATTAGTCACGATTTCTCGGATAGAAACAACTTCAGAAGGCCAAGAAGAAAAGGAGGAAGAGGAAGTAAAGGAAGAAAAAGAGCGGGAGCCGGCGGAAACTATAATTATTAAACCTCCAACTCGGACCCGGAAAAAAATAAAAAATTTGAAACCCTTTTTGCTTTTTGGGATTCCAATCGCCTTAGTGGTTTTGTATTATATAGGTTTTGTTGGTTTAGCTCGCGCTGACATTGAGATTATTACTCAGAAAATGCAAATTCCTTTTTCAAAAAGCATTGTCGTTGACAGCAATGTATCGTCAATAGATACCACCAAAGCGGTTATTCCCGGCAATTTATTTGTTTTTAATTCCACAGAAACACAAGAGTTCAAAAGCACCGGTCAGGGGAAAAATGAGACAAAAGCAAAAGGCGTGATTACGATTTATAATAATTATTCCACGTCACCTCAAATTTTAGTAGCGACAACTCGTTTTGAAACGCCGGACCATAAAATATTTCGCCTGGATTCGCGAGTAGTTATCCCCGGAGCGACTACGGAAAATGGTAAATTAGTGCCTTCAACAATTGATGTAAAAGTAACTGCTGATAAGCCGGGCCCGGATTACAATATAGGCCCTTGCCAATTGCCGGATTGTAAATTTACTATTCCCGGATTTCAGGGAATGCCTGAATTTAATGGTTTTTATGGGGTTTCTAAACAACCGATGGCCGGAGGCAGTTCAGGATCAGTGCCGATGGTTTCTGCAGAAGATATTAAAAATGCCGAAGGGGCGATATTGGAAAAAATAATGAATTCTATAAATCAAGATGTGGAAAATAAAGTCCCAGAAGAATTGATAATTTTGCCGGGAGCTAAAAGCGGCGTGAAAATCAGCAAGATAGAAAGCGACGCCGAGATAGGGGATTATACAGATAAATTCACCGTAAGCGCTGAAGTAGAAATAAAAATCATCGCTTTTAATAAAAGCCATATTTTAAATTTCATTCAGAGCGTTTTAAGCGAAGAAAAAGATGAAAATTATGATTTTTGCTCAGACCCTCAAATAGAATATTCTGATTTGGAGACGGATTTTGAAAAAGGGTCTTTAAAAATAACTATTAAGACCAATCAAACTTTGTGTCATCAAATTGATTTGGAGATGATAGAAAACGCTATAATTGGAAAAACCGAGGAAGAATTGGATGAAATTTTCCGAAATACCCCCGGGATAGAAGAAGTTAAAATTAAGTTTTGGCCCTTTTGGATAAAAAAAGTTCCAAATTCTCAAGAAAAGATTAACCTGTTAGTAAAATAGAGGGATAATGATTATAACGACGTCGGACGTCGTAATATTATGATGCCCGAATCAATCCTCTAACAGAGCGTGTAAAACCCCACCTTTTAGAAAAAGATGGGGGTTGACCCCCACACCAAACGTTTTTTAGCATAAGTTTCTATATAGATGAAACTTAGAAGTAATTGTTGATCTACATATTTGCAAAGTTCGTTATGGTGTGGGGGTTGACTAAAATAACTTATTTTGATAAACTATTAAAACTTTATGGCGCAGAAAAAAGAAGCGATTCGTAAAGAAGGGATTGTGGTTGAATCTTTGCGGAATACAATGTTCCGTGTCCGGCTTAACGAAGATAAT
>JBAZEI010000010.1:0-19934 GCA_041654015.1 Minisyncoccota bacterium
CGTTGTTTCCGTCGGATAATTGTCATGGTGAGATTGCATTGCTTTTATAATTTCTTGAGGCATATTGTACTTCATCAGTATTCGCCTGCCTAATTCCAAATGGGTTCCTTCTATTTCCTGGTCCACCGCTTTACCAATATCATGGAGCAAACCTGCTTTTTTGCTTATTTCAACATCAGCTCCCAGCTCTGAAGCTAAAGCCGCCGCCAATAAAGATACTTCTATTGAGTGAGTTAAAGCGTTCTGCCCATAGCTGGTCCTAAAATTTAATCTACCTAATAAATAGACCAACTCTTGAGGTAAATCCAATATACCCGCTTCATAAAGAGCATCTTCTCCGGCCTTTTTAATTCTTTCTCTCACTTCTGATTGAGCCTCTATAATCTTCTCTTCTATTTTTGCCGGTTGGATCCTTCCATCTTGAATTAATTTTTCCAAAGCCACTTTAGCCACCTCTCTTCTTATGGGATCAAAACTTGAAAGGACAATTGTATTTGGAGAGTCATCCATTATTAATTCTACGCCTGAAAGTTTTTCAAAATGACGGATATTTCTTCCTTCGCGACCTATTATCTTACCCTTAATGTCTTCTGAGGACAAAGTTATTACCGTTGTTGTCACCTCACTGACATTAGAACGACTGTATTTTTGAATCGCCTCAACCATAATTTCCTTTGCCTTTTTTTCTAATCCTTCTTTTCTGACAGTTTCTAATTTTTTTAAAGATTCTAAAATCTCTTCGCTGTTTTCTTTTTCTATCCTTCTAATCAATTCTTCTTTTGCCTCTTTTGAGGATAATCTTGCAATTTTTTCCAATGAATCCAGTTCGCTTTTCTGAATCTCCTCTAATTCCGATTTTAATGATTGAATTTTCCCAAATATTTTTTGATTTTCTTTTTCTTTATCGCTTAATTCTATCTGCCGTTTATCCAGCAATTCTTCCCTTTGCAGCAATCTCTCTTCTATTTTGTCTAATTGATTCTTTCGAGCGCTTTTTTCTTTTTCTGCCCCTTCTAAAATCTGTGTCGCCTTTTCTCTCGCTTCCAAAACAATTTTTTTTGCTTCTTCCTGAACTTTTTCTATCCGACTTTTTAATTTTGACTCTATTGAATCAGATGATTTTTGGGCAATTATTTGACGAACAATATAACCCAACAAAGCGCCTAATCCTAAAAATATAATCAAAGCGCTTAGTGAGGTATTAAAAATATTAAACATAAGCCATAATTTTTAAATTTAAGGCCTATTATTCTCTATTTTTCTTTTGGCTGCAAAAAATTTCTATAACAATCTTTCTAAATATTCGCCTCTATCTTATTACCTCGCATCATAAACATAAACAGGCGAGTTCTTAACTCTTAATTTTGTATTTGAAATAAAAAGGGGTTAAAAAGAAAAAATTCTTATACTTATAATTGTAATTGAGCATTTTACAGCAATTAATCTTTAGAGAATAAATAGCGCTTAAGTAAATCATCTAAATTATAGCAGAAATATACATTTTGTCAAAAAGTAAAAAATACGATATACTAATACTGAATTTTAAACTGTTAAATCGTTATGAATACTTTTTGTTCAAAAATTTGTCTTATAATTTTAGATGGCTGGGGAATAGGGGGGAAAAATTTTTCAAATGCCATCTATCGGGCAGGGACACCTAATATAGACGAGATAAAAAAATATTATCCAATGCTTTCCCTCCAAGCCTCAGGAATCGCCGTGGGTCTGCCATTTAATCAAGCCGGCAACAGCGAAGTGGGGCACTTAACATTAGGAAGCGGCCAAATTCTATATCAACATGTTGTTCGTATTTCTCAAAGTATAGAAAACGGATCTTTTTTCCAAAACCCTGCATTATTAGAAATATGCAATCACGTCAAGCAAAACAATAGCACCCTCCACTTATTGGGATTAGTAAGCGAAAGTATCGTTCACAGCTCCTATGAACACCTAATCGCTCTTTTGGACTTAGCTCAATCACTCAAGATAGAAAAAATTAATCTTCATATTTTTACTGATGGCAGGGATTCCCCGCCCAAAAAAGCCAAAGAGCTAATAGGCCGATTAGAGAAAGATTTAAAAAAGAAAGGTAAAGGGAAAATCGCCACTATTTCCGGTCGTTTTTATGCGATGGATAGGGATAAAAATTTTAATAGAACCGCAAAATGTTATGATGCCTTAGTTTGGAATAAAGGGAAAGTAATAGAAAATCCTGTTTCTTATATTGAAAAAAGTTATCAAGAAGGCATCACTGATGAATTTATTCTGCCGGCAATAATCAAAGATTCATTAAATCCCGATCCAGAGGGAATTATCAAAGAAAAAGACGGTCTTATCTTTTTTAATTTTCGCGAAGAAAGAATGAGACAATTAGTAGAGGCTTTCTCTAACCCCAACTTTAAAGAATTCCCGATTAAAAATATCCCTGACTTAAAAATTGCCACTTTTACCGAATATATAAAAAATCTTCCGGTCAAAGTGGCTTTTCCTCCCCAAAAAATATCCACCTGTTTAGCGCAAACTCTTTCTCAATCAGGAAAAAGGCAGCTTCATTTGGCAGAAACGGAAAAATACGCTCATGTAACTTATTTTTTTAACGGCCTCCGAGAAAAACCATTCCCCGGAGAATACTGGGTGATTATTCCTTCCATAAAAACATTGCATTTAGAAGATTATCCCGCTTTAAAATCTTTAGAAATTACAACACGTTTAATTCAGGCTTTTGAAGAAAATATCTATAATTTTATATTAGTTAATTATGCCAGCCCTGATTTAATAGGGCATACAGGCAATATGAAATCCGGCATTGAATGCGCTAAAATTATTGATCAAGAAATTGGAAAAATAATCAAAAAAAGCCAGCAATTGCAATATACAACCATTATTACCGCTGATCACGGAAATTTGGAAAGGATGATGAACCCAATAACAGCCGAAATTGAAACCGAACATGATACCAGTTTAGTCCCTTTTTATTTAATAGATAATCGCTGGCGATTTCCTTCTCCGCGAGAAGAATCTGAAATTGCCGGAATAGAACGATGGGCCGGAGGGATGCTTGCCGATGTTAGCCCCACAATTTTAGAATTGTTTGGTTTAACTATTCCTCCGGAAATGACCGGCCAAAGCCTGCTTCCCTTACTGGGAATTTAAGGGGGTTAAAAAACAAGATTTTGTTTTCCAAAACAAAATCTTTGACTTTTAGAGATATTTACCGTATAATTTAACCGTCTTCTCTTATGAATTTTTTAAAGAAACTATTTTGGGGCATTATTTTAAATTGTTTGGCTATTTTACTCTGCCAAAAACTTCTGAACGAACTATTAAATGATTTCTATTTTAGAGGGTCTTTCCAGGAATTAATCTTATTAGCTTTAATTATCACTCTTCTTAATTTTTTAGTAAAACCGGCTTTGCGTTTTGTTTTTCTCCCTCTTGTTTGGATCACCTTCGGCCTTTTTAGTTTAGTTATTAATATTATTATTTTAAAAATAGCTACTTTGCTTACCCCATTATTGGTTATTCAACTTCCTCTTACCTGGCTAATTGCTTCTCTTGTTATCAGTGTTTTTAATTCTTTAATACCCAAAATAGATTAAATATGACTCAGTCCATTTTAGTTATCACTCAAATTATTGTCGGCATTCTTTTAATAGTTCTCGTTCTCTTGCAGCAAAGAGGCCAAGGAATAGGATCTTTGGGAGGGATTTCTTCCCAATTTTATGGAACCCGTCGAGGATTAGAAAAAACAATTTTTATTTCTACAATTATTTTAGGCGCTTTATTCATTATTCTTTCTATTGTCTCCTTTTTGGTTTAATTTCTTTGTTTGATTTTAATGAAAACTATTTTTAACTCTTTCTTAAAGAGATGGCGATTATTGACAGGAAATGAAAGATTGCTTAGTTTTTTATTCTTCCTTTTGCTTATTATCGGCCTCATCCTTTTAACAAATAATCTGTTGGATAAATTTACTAACTTAGAGCCCAAAGAGGGAGGAATTTTACGTTTAGGAACTGTCGGCCGGCCGGTCTTTATAAACCCTACGCTTTCTCGGTCCAATGATTGCGAAAAAGATCTGATTGAATTAATTTATAACGGCCTTTTTGCTGTTGACGGCAAAGGGTCGTTAATCCCAGAATTAGCGGATAAAATTGAAATTAACGAAGATGGAACTAGTTATATTGTCTTTTTAAAAGAAAATGTAACTTGGCACGATGGAGTTGCTTTTACAGCGGATGATGTTGTTTTTACTGTTGAAACAATCCAAAAACCAAATATCGAAAGCCCCTTGAGATTAAATTGGGAAGGAATTATTGTGGAAAAACTCGGTTCCAATGTTGTTCGTTTTAATCTTAAAAACTCTTACCAACCTTTCACCCAAAACCTTACTTTAAAAATAATTCCTAAACATCTTTGGGAAAATATTGAGCCAGATTATTTCGGTGGAACTGAGTATAACCTTAAGCCCATAGGCACCGGCCCTTATCTTTTTGAAAGTCTGGAGAGAACAAAAGAAGGCAAAATTATTAATTATTCATTAGTCGCCAATGATGATTATTTTGGAAAGAAACCTTATATTTCAAAATTTGTTTTTAGATTTTATGATACATATGAATTAGTTAAAAATGGCCTGCTTAAAAAAGAAATTGATGGATTTTTCCCTCTCTTAATTGAAGATGTTGATTTCTTTGCCAATAAGAAAAACTTTCAAATTAATTCTTTAATTCTCCCCCGCTATTACGCAATATTTTTAAACTTTGAAAACCCTTTATTCCAAAATAAATCTCTCCGTGAAGCCCTAAGTTTAGCAATTTCTAAACAAGAACTAGTTACGGAGATATTAAAAGGGCAGGCTTTTCCTTTAGAAGGGCCTCTAACCGCGGCTTTTTTAGGTGATATGTTCAATTTTAAAACAGATTATTCTTTGGAAAAAGCCCAAGACATTATCAACCAATTAGATCAAACTGAAAAAGATTCAATAAATTTTACTCTTTCTCTTCCTGACAACAAAGAATTAATAAAAGTGGCAAATTATATAGTGAATTGCTGGGAAAAAATTGGAGTTTCTGTAGAATTGGAGATTTTACCATTGGCTGACTTGGAAAAAGAAGTAATTCAAACCCGATCTTATGACGCCCTTCTTTTTGGAGAAATTATTGGCCAAAATCCTGATTTATATCCATTCTGGCATTCTTCTCAAATTACAAACCCGGGGCTTAACCTTTCTGCTTACCAAAATCAAGAATTAGATAAATTTCTGGAAACTGCAAGACAAACTTTTAATGAAAAAAAACGCCTTGAAGATTTAAAAAACATTCAAAAAATTCTTTCTCAAGAAAAACCGGCTATTTTCTTATATAACCCTTTTTATCTTTATCTTCTGCCGCAAACAGTTAAAGGCAATAATATTCAATATGCTAATGTCCCCTCAGAAAAATTTGCTGATATAGAAAACTGGTATTTATACACTAAACGCACCTTAAACCTCCACGCCAAATAAGAACAAATGCCAAAGGCATAAATTCAGTGAAACCGGTCCTAGTTATGGTGTGGGGGTAAAATAACTATTGCCTTGATGGCGGAATTGGTATACGCGCTAGCTTCAGGAGCTAGTCCTTAAAAAAGGTTGGGAGTTCGAATCTCCCTCAAGGCACCCGACTTATTTAATACATATAATTTTTAACTATTTTTAACTATTTTGTAATTATTTTAATTAAAAAAATACAATGTACGACAAAATAAAATATCAGGAAAAAAGAATTCACAAAGCAACAAAACAAGGGGCTGATGTCTTAAAAATTATTCCTTTGGGAGGATTAGAGGAAATTGGCCGAAATATGACCATATTTGAGCATCAAAATCAGGTTTTAATCATTGATATGGGGCTGCAATTTCCTGATGAAGATATGCCCGGCATTGACTTTATTATTCCCAATATAGAGTATTTAATAAACCACCCTGAAAAACAAATACTCGGAATCATTATCACCCATGCCCATTATGACCATATCGGAGCTATTCCTTATTTAATTAATAAATTAAATTACCCTCCGATTTATACTGCGCCCTTGAGCCGAGGAATAATTCTAAAAAGACAGGAAGATTTTCCTAATTTAAAAAAACTTAATATTCAGGAAATCAACTCCGGACAGGCAATAAACTTGGGACCTTTTAAAATTATTCCTTTTCATTTAAACCATAATATTCCTGACACGCTGGGGCTGGCGATTAATAGTCCCGCGGGTCTAATTATTTACGCCACTGACTTTAAATTTGACCTCCAGCCGATAGCTGATAAGCCGGCTGATCTTTCACGGATAATTGACCTTGCTTCTCCAAAAACAACGCTTCTTTTGGCTGATTCAACCGGCGCCGAAAATCCGGGACATTCCATTTCAGAAAAAACGATCATGGATAATCTTGATCCAATTTTTAGAGACGTCCAAGGAAGAATTATCCTCTCAACTTTTGCTTCACTCATCAGCCGCATTCAGCAAGCTGTCTGGCTTTCTGAAAAATATAATCGCAAGGTTCTTATTGAAGGATATGCGATGAAAACAAACGTCGCTATTGCTGAAAGACTCAAGTATCTATCCATAAAAAAAGGAACTATTATCAACTGGCAGGAGGCAAGGCACATTGACCCTCATAAATTGACTATTCTTTGCACTGGCGCTCAAGGAGAATCCGAAGCGGTTTTGATGAGGATAGTAAACAGAGAGCATAAACATTTAAGAATCCAAAAAAACGATGCTGTCATTTTTTCTTCATCTGTTGTCCCGGGTAATGAATTAGCTGTTCAAAATTTAAAAGACAGCTTGGCAAAACAAGGAGCTAAAGTCTATCATTATAAAATGCTTGATATTCATGCTTCTGGTCATGGCTATCAGGAAGATTTAAAAACAATGATTAATTTGGTTAAACCCATGTTTTTTATGCCTATTCATGGCCATTATTCAATGTTAAAAGCCCACAGCGAATTGGCAGAATCTGTCGGCATTCCCGCAAAAAATATTATTACCGCTACTAACGGGCAAATTATAGAATTGAGTAAAAATAAAATTATAGCGACTCAAAAATTTGTCCCCACAAATTATGTTATGGTTGATGGCTTGGGAGTCGGCGATGTTAAAGAAGTAGTCCTTCGAGCCAGACAAGCTCTTGCCAAAGACGGAATTTTTATCATCGTCGCCTTAGTAGATAAAAAAACAGGGTTGCTTCATAACAACCCTCAAATTCTATCTCAGGGATTTGTTTATATGAAAGAATCTAAAGACTTAATAAACCAAACTAAAAAGTTAATAAAAGAAGTCGTCAGTTCTTCTACAAGCGGCCAAACATTTAATGAAGGCTATATTCGCAATAATCTTAGAAACAAAGTGGGCCTCTTTTTGTTTAAAAAAACACAGCGCCGGCCAATGATTCTCCCAATTGTTATTGAGATTTAAATATTAAATAACTTCCTTGCATTTTGAAAAGTAGCTTCCTCTATCTCTTTTGGAGGAAGTTTTTTGATTTTGGCTATCTTTTTAGCCACTTCTTTGATATAAATTGGCTCATTCCTTTTACCACGATAAGGCACTGGCGCTACATACGGAGCGTCTGTTTCTATTAATATTTTTTCCAAAGGAACTTCTTCTATCACTTCATCCAATCTTTGGGAATAAGTGATTATACCTGAAAAACTTATATAAAATCCCCTGTCAATAATCTGCCCTGCCTGAACTTTATTGCCAGCAAAAAAATGGAATACCGCTTTACCCTCGTATAACTCCTTTTTCAAAATAGCCAATGTCTCCTCGTATAAATCACGTATATGCAAACTTAACGGTAAATGGTATTTTTTGGCTGCTCGAATCTGTTTTCTGAACTCTTCTTTTTGTGTTTCTTTATATTGTTTTTTCTTATCGGCAGAAAAATTATTTAAATAACTGTAATCTAAACCGCACTCTCCGACAGCAATAACTTTTGGTCTTTGCAAAAGATCTTCAAAATTTTCATCAAAATTTTCTGGTTTTAAAAAATCCGATTCAGAATCGGCTAAATACATTCCACTTATTTCATCTTTATCTATTTTTGTTGGAATTAAATGGCTAGGATGCAAGCCTATGCTGGCCCAACAATTCTCATTATTTTTAGCGATACTGATTGCCTTTTTTGATGTTTCTAAACAAGTGCCAATATTAATAATCCAAATATCTTCGGCTCTTAATTTTTTTATTATCTCTTCTCTATCTTTTTCAAAAGCGGCTAAATTTAAATGAGTATGGGAATCAAATATCATTCTTAACTTTTTAAAATTACAAAAGATGTTTCTGCGGCAAATAAGAAGCCAGGCGCCCGCTGTGAATATCTCTTATTAATTCCACCGCTGCCGCAGCCAAAGGCAAAGCAATAATAATTCCGGCAAAACCCGCTAATTGTCCTCCAACTAAAAGAGCGATAATAATAACTAAAGGGCTCAACTTCATTGTTTTAGCTCTTAATAAAGGGCTGATAAATCCTTCAATCGCCTGAATAAGAATAAAAATAACTAGCACAGAAATCCCCAATACTAAATGCTGGCTGAGGCCGACTAAAACTGCTATCAGGCCTATAATTACTGGGCCGATATATGGAATAAAATCAAATATCGCCGCTAAAATAGCTAATAATTCAGCATGAGCAATGCCTAAAATTTTAAAACTGATAAATACCAAGCCGCCAACAATACCGCTTATAATTAATTGACCCAAGAACCAAGCATTAACTTTTTGGCGCGTTTTCCCCCAAAGATCAACTACATAATCCTCGTAATTCTTCGGGGAAATCAAACGAATTGCTTTTTCAATTCCCTTTTTTTCTGTATTAATGAAAAAAGAAAAAAGAAGGACAAAAAAAGCGGTAAAGGCGCCACCTAAAATTTTGATGATCACACTGGCAGATTGAGCTAAAAATTCATATATTTGACCTTGGGAAATACCGAGCAAAGACAATAGACTTTCTACCGAAGATTCTGTAATCTGCCAATCCTGCCATAATTGGGTCAAAACTTCTTTATTCATCCATGAAGGAATAAAACCCTTAAAACTAATTAAGTAATTATTAAAAACAGGAATCAGCCAAAAAGCAATTAATCCTAAAGCAATTAAGACAATCAAATAAACCATAAAAGTTGCCAGCCAGCGATTTTTCCATTTAATTTCTAAATAATCAATGGGCTTATCCAACAAAGAAGCCAAAATAAAACCAAGGAGAACTATAAAAATAATCTGCCTGAAATACCAAGCAGCTATTATCGCAATAGAAACAGCAAAGAACCTGAAAAAACTCTGCCAGGAAATATCTATATTTTGGCTGGATTTAAACATAAAGTAATTTTTGTAATTTTTCTTTGTTTTTATGGGGGCCGATTAAAGCTAAATTCAAAGATTGAGGTTTTAGTAAATCTTGGGCTACTTTTTGAATATCACGGCTAGTAACCTTTTTAATTTTTCTCAAATATTGTTCCGGACTTTCAATTTGATTCTGCAATAATTCCTGAAAAGCAATAATCTCCCCTACATCATGAACATTTTCTAATGACAAAGCACACCTGCCTCTAATAAAAGACTTTGCTTTTTTTAATTCCTTACTGCCAATTAGCTTTGTTTTAAATTTTTCCCATTCCTTTAAGATAGCTTTTATTACTTCTTCCACACGATTGTTATCTACTCCCGCCTTAACTGCCCAAAAACCATAATCTGTGTATAAAGCTAGACTACTCCTAACATAGTAAGCGACTCCTAATTTTTCTCTTATTATCTGCCAAAGAATTCCTGACATTCCGCCGTCAAAAATTGCGTCCAAAACCTTTAAAGCGTATCTTCTTTTGTCAAATAAATTTATTCCCCGAAAACCTAAAATTAAATGGCTTTGGTCGGTTTTTCTGTACTCCAACTTTATTTGAGGATTTGCCTGTTTTTCTAAAACTTTTATTTTAGAGTTTCCTTGACCGGGTTTTATGCCCTTAAAATGCCGCTGTATTTGTTTAATAATTTCTTTTTCAGAAAAATTTCCACTCACAAGAATCAATGTTGATTCTGATCTATATTGAGATTCTCTATATTTTATAAGGTCTTCTCTTCTAAACCTTTTAATATTTTTTTTAGTGCCAATGACTGGCCGGCCTACTGGCTGATTTTTATACAATAGTTCCCCCCAAAGATCCCAAATATACCTTTTGGGATCATCCCGATACATATTTATTTCTTCAATAATTACACCCTTTTCTTTTTTTATTTCTTCTTTTGGAAATTGAGAATTTAAAAAAATATCAGAAACTATATCAAAAGCAATGTCCTTATTTTGTTTTGCTACTTTGGCATAATAACCAGTGTACTCACTTCCAGTAAAAGCATTATAAGAGCCGCCGATAGAATCCAGCTCTTGAGCAATAATAAGGTTAGTAGGACGTTTCTTTGTTCCTTTAAAGCACATATGCTCCAAAAAATGAGAAATACCATTATTTTCCTTTGTCTCAAAATCAGCGCCTGTATTAACTAAAACCATCATTTGAAAAGAGAGCGATTCTTTTGAGGGAACAGTAAGAATCCTCAAACCGTTATTTAATTTTGTTAATTTAAAAGGATACATAATAATTAAAAAAAATACATTATTACATTATTGTATTTTCTCCCGGATATAGTGAGCGATATTCTTTATTTCAACTCTCTCCTGTTTCATTGTGTCGCGGTCACGCACCGTCACTGTGCCATCTTCCAAAGTTTGGTAATCAATTGTCACACACCATGGAGTTCCGATTTCATCTTGGCGACGATATCTTTTGCCTATATTGCCAATATCATCCCACATTGTCATAAATTCCATCTTCAAAATGTCAAAAACTTCTCTGGCCTTTGCGGTTAATTGCTCTTTATTAGCTACTAAAGGGAAAACCGCTATTTTATAGGGAGCAAGAACCGGCTTAATTTTTAAGACAACTCTCCTTTCGTTTTTTACCATTTCTTCTTTGTAACTTTCTGCCAAAATAGCAAAAAAAGTTCTTTGAAGGCCGCCTGAACATTCAATAATCTGAGGGATAAATCTTTTTTTAGTTACGGGATCAAAATAATCAAGCGTCTTGCCGGAAAATTTTCCTTGCTGCTTTAAGTCGTAATCTGAACGATTATGAACGCCTTCCAATTCTTCAAAATCATCAAAAAATTTATACTCAATATCCCAAGCGTCTTTGGCATAAAAAATTCTTTCTTCCGGCGAATGTTGTCTCCAACGCAGATTTTTTTCGCTTAAGCCTATTTCTTTCACATACCAATTAAGCCTGATTTTTTTCCATTCTTCATAAAATTTATCTGATTCTTCAGGAGCGCAAAAATATTCAACATCCATCTGCTCAAATTCGCGAACTTTAAATAAAAATTTACCCAACGTAATTTCATTGCGAAAAGCCTTGCCTATTTGGGCGATACCAAACGGAATTTTAGCCGCCATTGTGTCTCTGATCGGTAAAAAATCAAGATAGGCATTCTGACAAGATTCTCCCTTAAGATAAACTTTCGTTTTTTCTCCTTCTACAGAGCCTACTTCTGTTGCCATTAACAAATTAAACTCTTTTACCACAGGAATTAAATTTCCTTGACAATCAGGGCAAGCCAAACTCCCTTGTTTTATAACATTCCACTGACCTGTTAAATTGTCTTTTTGTAATTGCCAGCCCTCAAGATTATCTGCGCGAAATCTTTTTTTGCAAACCGAACATTGAATTAGAGGGTCGGTAAAAGCTGCTGTATGGCCGCTGGCTTCCCATGCTTTTGGATGCATTAAAATAGAACCATCAATTAAATACATATTCTCTCTCTCTTGAACCATTTTTTTGATCCAAATGTCTCGGATATTTTTTGCCAAAAGTGAACCTAAGGGACCAAAATCATAAACATTAGCAAAACCGCCATAAATTTCAGAAGAAGGGTAAACAAAACCCCTCCTCTTGCATAAAGACACAATTTTTTCCATTAAATCATCACTTTTGGTCATTGAGTATTGGTTATTGGTTATTAGTCTTTATGGTTTTACTATTCCATCATTAGGCAATACCGTTTTATCAGTTAATTGAGTAGATTTTACAGCCGGATAAGTCAAATTAATACCCTTGCCGGTAAATGCGTCTGTCGCTGATAATTTCGTCTCCTCAATTAAATTTATTGCCTGATTTATTTGTGATTGTGAAGGCGTAACTTTAACTTGAAAAACAAGTTCCTGAGCCTTAGTTAAAACTCCTGAACCACTAATAACAGAATCAATGTTCCAAGATAATTCACGAGTCAAAGGATCATAAACCGGAGGATTTTGTCCATAATCGCCGGCAATTTGGCTTGTAAATTCCGCCCAAAGAGGCAAGGTGGTCTGAACCGTCACATCTCTTAAAGCATTAAAACTATTAATTATTTTCCAATGAATAGTAAAATCAGTGGCATTATCAGCTCTCAAAGGCAGACTTCCTGTATTTGCTATCTTGGCGCTAGCATCTCTAAAATAACTTTCAATAACCAACTTAGTGTCTGCATTAAGCTTAATTGTGTTCAAAGCCGCTGCGCGAGGCAATTCAGAAACTCCCAATTGTTCAGGCACATTAGAGCTTTTTATAGTTGTCTGCATTTCCAAAACTACATTTTTCTGAGTCGCGTTTGTCATCGGCCAATCTTTTTTTAATTTTATTGAAAATCCCAAAGTTCCTCTTTCTCCGGGATTAAGAGCATAAAGCGGAGAGACTTTAGCTCCTGACCAAATTAAGGTATTGGTTTTAGAAAAAAATGTTGCATTTGGGGCCCTCAAACTTGAAAAGTCAAAAACTTCTCCATTGAAAACCACCGTTACATCCAAATTTCTTAAAGTAGTGGCATAATTATTTTGATAATCAATAGCTACATTTAAAGTTTCGCCCAAATCAGCATTATAATTTATCTCCCCATTAACCAAAGAAGAAATAGATAATGGGTTTTTAATAATTGTGATATATCCTTCTGTTTTAGCTATTGGAAGAAAAGCGCCGTCTTTAATCATTCCCAAGTTTATAATTATTCTTTTTGTTTCTCCTGCCTGGCCGGTAATAAATCCTTTCACAATAATTTTCCCATGGCTTATAGGGTTTAACTCCCCTAACGACCACCTGTTATATTCTGTTGCCTCAGGAGAAATTTCCGGGTTAGATTCTTGAAAGATAAAACCACTCGGCCATTCTACTCTAATTTCCACATTATCAAATGTATAGCTGGAGAGATTTTCCCAATTGATTTCTATCGGAAAATTTTGCTCGGCAAAAACCTGATCAAGGGTAACTACTTCCAACCCAAAAGAAGACCCCGAAATTAAAACTGATTTTGCGGCTTTTTTTTCAAAAACAGAGCTAATTCCTTTAGGACGATAAGTAAATGTAGCTTCAATATTTTTTAAGGTTTTTGACTCACCGGTAATTAATAGTTTTATTTTCTCTTCCTTAGATGACCGGGAATCAATTTTGCCAAAATCATAGATTATTGTTTTTTCTTCCGGATCATTAACGGCAATAACTCCTTCAGGCAGCTTTATCTCTATTCCAGATTCTTGAAGTTCCAAGCGGGAATCATTCTCTATAAATAGAGAATATTCTTTAACTTCACCCGACTTAATTTCATCTGGCCCTGAAAAAGTGAAATTGACGCCTCCTCTTGTGATAAAACCCCAAATAAGGTAACCGAAAATTAAAACTAAAATTGTAATCAAAACTCCTCCCCAAAAAGTTTTTAAAAAATCCTTTATCTTCATATTTTTATTTTATTCCGCCGATTGGCGAATTAATTTTTATATTATATCACATTATATCTGATTTCACCGCTAAAGTAAATTCATTGAAAAATTTTCTGATATATTTTTTTTCTTTTAAAATCCCTTGAATATAAGAAGGATGAGAAAAACGCTCTAAAGACGAGTTAAATAATAAATTGAGAGCTCTCCTTTGGATAGAGCTCATTGGCCAGTCTTTTTTTTGGCTATGTTTTGAGCAAACTACCCCTTTCTTTTCAAAACTAAAAAATTTATTATCAATTGTTTTGCCGCATTCAACGCATCCTTCTAAAAACGGCGCTAAGCCGAGAGTCTCTAAAAACTGAGCATTAAAATAGAACCATCCAAAATCAGCGATTTCAGGGTGTTTATTAAAATTCTCTTCTAAAAAATAAAAAACGTCTGAAAGAAGCTTCCAAATTTCAGCATCAGCTTGTTTTTCTAAAGTGAATTTAGCCACTAAATCCGCTATTAAAAAAGCTACTGTTAAAGCTTTTGTATTCTTCTTAATTACCGGAAAAGAAAACTTTTCAAGGGCGCTGATTAAACGCGGTTTTTGAGACATTGTAAACTGAATCTGAACCAAGCTAGGCAATTCTAAATGGCCGGCTAATTTAGCGTTTATTTTCCTAGCACCGCGAGCTAATAAACTTATTTTGCCGAATTTTTGGGTAAAAAAAACATAATTCCGGTCCTGCTCTTTTGTCGGCTCTTGCTTTAAAACAAAAGCTAATGTTGAATAATCCTCCATAGAATCTCTGACTTTTTATTATTAATAGTATACCGAATTTTGCTTTCAACGCAAAATTCAGATATAATTTCCTTAAGGCTCTGACCATTTATAGCCCTTATCCCCCTGTAGTTTAATGGATAGAATGCAGGATTGCGGATCCTGCGATCGAGGTTCAACTCCTCGCGGGGGGACTTTCACAAGATTATCTATTTTCTATGTATAAATTAACTGATCCTGTATCTGAATTGCGCGGCGTTGGTCCGCGTTATTTAAAATATCTTGAAAAATTAGGTATTAAAACAATCAAAGATTTGCTTTGGTATTTCCCCTTTCGTTATGAAGACTTTTCTAAAATAAAAAAAATTAATGAGTTAGAACCGGGCGAAAAATCTTCTATTAAGGGGACTGTCAAAAAAATGAGCGTGCGGCGCAGTTTTAGAAAAAAAATGTTTATTCTTGAGGCTCTGATTGAAGATGATACCGGAGAAATTACAGCTATTTGGTTTAATCAGCTTTATTTAAGAAAAAATATTCCTCTGGGATCTACTGTCTCTTTATCTGGGAAAATTGCTCTCAAAGGAAAAAAAATTATTATCTCAAGCCCTGCCTATGAAATTATTTCTTACCAAAAAACAGACAGAAATTTTCCAAAAGAAACAACGCACACCGGTCGTTTAGTTCCTGTTTATTCAGAAACTCAAGGATTAAGCTCCCGCGCTCTCCGCTATTTTATTAAACCCCTCTTAAATTCTGTATCTAATCTTCCAGAAACCCTGCCAGACTTCCTCATTAAAAAACACGAACTAATGAATTTATCTCAATCATTGCGCCAAATTCATTTTCCTTCTTCTTTATTACTGGCTCAAAAAGCAAAGGAAAGATTTATTTTTGAATCTCTTTTTCTTTCCCAAATTTATCTTTTAAAAAATAAAAAGAAAAATTCTCTCTTAAAAGCTCCTAAAATTAATCTTGATGTTCCTTTGCTCCAACAATTTGTTGCCTCTCTACCTTTTACCTTAACTCAATGCCAAAAAAAAGCTATTTGGGAAATAGCCAAAAACTTAAATCAAAGTCCGATGAACCGCCTTTTGGAAGGAGAAGTGGGCTCAGGCAAAACTATTGTCGCCATGAGCGCTTCTTTATTAACAATAAAATCAAAATATCAAGTGGCTTTGATGGCGCCGACCGAAATTCTGGCCCAACAACATTTTGATAAATTCAAAACTTTTCTTCAAAGTTTTGGGGCAAAAATTGCTCTAATTACTTCTTCAAAAGCAAAAATCTATGACAATGGCTTAGAAGGAGATATTTCTAAAAAAGCTCTCAATAAAATAATCTCCTCAGACGAGCTTCATCTTCCTATTATTGTCATCGGTACCCAGGCTCTTATTCAAAAAAATATCCGTTTTAATCGCCTCGGGCTCATTATTGTTGATGAGCAGCATCGTTTTGGCGTCGAACAAAGAAAAAAACTTATTTCTAAAAATGCCAATAAAGATGAAGTTCCCCATCTTTTATCAATGACTGCCACTCCCATACCTCGCACCTTAGCCCTAACTTTTTACGGCGATATGGATCTTTCCATTTTAGACGAATTGCCAAAAGAAAGAAAAAAAATTATTACTAAAATTATTACCCCGAAAGAAAGAAAGAAAGTCTATGAATTTATCCGCCAAGAAATAAAAAAAGGAAGGCAGGCATTTGTTATCTGCCCGCGTATTGAAGAAACAGAAAATCCTGAGTTTAGAGCAAAAAATCTTCTTGATTTATCTCTAAGATTAAATTATGAAGTTAAAGCGGTAAAAAAAGAATATCAAAAATTAAGCAAAGATATTTTTTCTGATTTAGAAATCGCGATGCTCCATGGAAAAATGAAGCCGAAAGAAAAAGAAAAAATAATGCAGGATTTTCTTGAAAACAAAATTCAAATCTTGGTCTCCACTTCTGTAATTGAAGTAGGTATTGATATTCCCAATGCCTCTTTAATGATTATTGAGGGAGCGGAGCATTTCGGTTTGGCGCAGTTACATCAGTTTCGAGGGCGTATCGGCAGATCTTCTTACCAATCCTATTGTTTTCTTTTTACCGAGTCGCCTTATCGCGCCGCCGCGAGTCGCTTAAAAATTCTGGAAAAATGCAATGACGGATTTCATCTCGCTGAAATGGATCTATCAATGAGAGGGCCGGGAGAATTTCTAGGCACTAAACAATCTGGTATTCCTGATTTAATTATGAGCTCTCTCCTTAATCAAAAATTCATTGAAAAAGTCCGTCAAGAAGCGCAGGAAATTCTCCGAGAGGACCCTTCATTAAAAAAGTGGCCTCTATTATTAGCCACTTTTAAAGAATTCTCTCAAAGTATCCACCAGCAGTAAATTAACATTCCAGTTTAATTTTTATTTCTTTTTCTTCTCCTTGGCGCCAGAAAACAACTTCTATCATCTCTCCAATTTTATATTTTGCCAAAGATTGAGCTAAATTAAATTGCCTCATTATTTTTTCTCCATTGATTTTTAATATAACATCTCCCTCTTTCAATCCGGCTTTTTCCGCAATACTGCCGGAAATAATGCCGCCATGTCCGGGGATAGTTTCATAAATAATAAAAGCGCCGTAATTAAAAGGAAATTTGTGTAATTTTTGCATTTCTTCATCAACTAACAAATATCTTATTCCCAAACTGGGGCGGCATATCTTGCCGTATTTCCTGATATCATCCAAGATATTTTTTGCCTGATTTATCGGAATCGCAAATCCAATATTTTCAACTCCTAAAATTACGGCTGCGCAGATACCTATTACTTTACCGCTAAGGTCAATTAAAGGCCCTCCTGAATTGCCGGGATTAATCGCGGCGTCAGTCTGAATCAAACCTGAAAATTCCTGAATATTCTCTTCTATTCCAGTCTTTATTTCCCGGGACAATCCTGAGATAATTCCCCGAGAAACGGTATTTTGAAATTCACCCAACACATTACCAATAGCAACCACTGTCTCACCTAATTGCAGTTTTGAAGAATCACTCAACTTTAGACAAGGAAATTTAAGAGAAATTGAAGGATTAATTTTTAAAACAGCTATATCTGTTATTTTATCTCTGGCTAGAACTTCACAGGGATAACTTTTATTTTGCCAAACTACTGAGTAAGAAGCGTCTTCATCATCCACAATATGACGATTCGTCAAAATATAGCCATCAGAAGAAACAAAAAAGCCTGAGCAACCGCCTATTCTTACCATTCCTGAATCATCTTTAACTAATTTCTTTCTTATCTCCGGTTCTATTTCCTTCTCAATTTTTGACAATTCTTTGGATACCAAAACAGCTACCACTGAAGGAGTAGCTGTTTTTACTACTTTAATAATTTTGTTAGATTCTGAAAAAAACATAATATTGGTGCGCGGGAGAGGAGTCGAACCTCCACGCCCTATTAGGACACATCCACCTCAAGGATGCGTGTCTGCCATTTCACCACCCGCGCCTATTATTTAAAAAATTATTTATCAACTCTTTCTTTAAGTTTAGCGCGAATTTGTTTTGAAGATTTATTTCTGAGAAAACCTAACTTTGCCCTTCTCACCCGAGCATTATTTATTAATTCCACTTTCTTAATATTTGGAGAATATAGCGGGATAATCCATTCTACTCCGACTCCATCAATTACTTTCCTTATCGTAATAGTCGCCCCCCTTTCGCTTCCATGTTTTCGCGCTATTACCAACCCTTCAATTTGCTGAGTTTTACCCCTTTCGCTGTCTTTTTCCTCTTTTTTATCCGCTTTATCAAAACCGGAAATTCTTTGTAGAATTCTTACTGTCATTCCCGGCTTTATTTCTTCCATTTTTAATTCAACCATATTTTTAAAATTATTGTTGCTATTTGCTCTTCATTAATTAATTGACACTCTAACACAAATAAATCGTTCTAGTCAATTTTAGGCTCTAATTTTTTGATAATCTCTTTCAGCTCTAACGGCAAAGAAGACTCAATTTTAAGAAACTTTCCTTTTGGAGAAACAAAGGAAATTTCTTGAGCATGAAGAAAATGACGAGATAAATTTAAATCCATTGATTGCTTGGATTTACCATAAAATTTATCGCCTATCACCGGAAAACCTATACTTGATAAATGAACCCGAATTTGATGGGTCCGGCCTGTCTCCGGTATTACCTCTAACAAAGTATACCCTTGAAATCTTTTTAGAACTCGGTATTTTGTCAAAGCAGCTTTTGATTTTTCTGCTCGCCTGTTTTTTATTATTACCTTCTTCTTTGTTGGCGATTTCTTTGAACGGCCTAAAGGTAAATTTATTCTCCCTTCTTGAGTTTTTATTTCGCCTCTGACTAAAGCAATATATTTTTTTCTGATTTTTCTCTCTTTGAAAAGATTTTTTAAATAATTGAAAGAGAAATTATTTTTAGCGGCAATGAGAACGCCTGAAGTTTCTTTATCCAAACGATGCACAATTCCTGGCCTCAAATTCTCTTGCCCTGAGCCTATCGAAGGGTCGCCTACATCTAAAAGAAAAGGAAATTTTTTAACAAGCCAGCCGGCAATTGAAGGACACCAAGGATTATCAGAAGAGGGATGAACAATTATTCCAGCTGGTTTATCAATCGCTATCAAATCTTCGTCTTCATATAAAACTTTTGGCTCTGGGAAAAGTGATTGCGGTTTTAAAGCAACAACTTTTTTTTCATCAAATTCAGAAATATCCACATAAATTTTTTCGCCTCCTTTTAAAATAAAACTTGGTTTAACTTTATTTTTCCCTTCTATTTTTACTTTTCCCTGTTTAATACAGTGAATAATTTTCTCCCGAGAAACGTCTTTTATTTCTTCCTTTAAATATTTATCCAGACGAATGGGCTTGGAAACTTGTTTAACAATGATATTTCTAATCATAAAACTTCATTTTTTATCAGTATAACAAAAACAAATAGTGCTAACAAACAAAAATCACCTAATATTAGGCGATTTTGTGGGCACTATAGGATTTGAACCTATGACCTCTGCTATGTCGAAGCAGCGCGCTAACCACTGCGCCAAGTGCCCTTTTTAGTGGGCGCGGAAGGGATCGAACCTTCTACCTCTTCTTTATAAGAGAAGCGTTCTACCAATGAACTACGCGCCCTCGTTGTTATTTTACCCCCACACCAAAACAAGAATTGACCTCCCAAATTAGCGCCTTCAGCGCTCATCCTTGTTTGGTGTGCGGGTTTCCCCTCACACCATAATAAGAGGCCGGTTTCACTAAATTTATGCCTTTGGCATTTGTTCTTATTTGGTGTGGGGGTTTATTAATTTCTCAAATTCTTCTTTTTCCAAGGTTTCTTTTTTTATTAATTCCTGGCTTATCTTTTCTAATTTATTAATATTCTTTTGCAATAACTTTTTAGT
>JBAZEI010000011.1:0-19402 GCA_041654015.1 Minisyncoccota bacterium
AATTTTTCATAATTTTAATTTTTTAATTTTTATGGTTTTATCAGACCAAAATAAAACCTTACTTTACCTTTCTTAATTTTAACACTATTATAGTTTTGTTTCTAATCGCTCATGCCTCTTAAACGGAAAATTTCTCCGGATTCGGTGCCTGCCGGAATTTTTAAAAAAATTGCTCCTGCTATTCCGGCAATAATTAGAATTCCGATAATAAAAATAAAATTAGACATATTAAAATTGCTAAATTGTTAATTATTTTACCAGGTTTAGGAGGAATTTTGAAGACCGCTTTGTATTTCCCAGAACTGACGATAAACACCGTCCGATTTTTGAATTAAGTCTTCGTGCTTTCCCATCTCCACAATTTCTCCTTCTTTAAACACAATGATTTTATCAGCGCTTTTAATCGTTGATAAGCGATGAGCAATAATAAAAGAAGTCCGTCCTCTCATTAATCTTTCTAATCCTTCCTGGACTAATTTTTCTGAAGCAGAGTCAAGCGCCGAAGTGGCTTCATCTAAAATTAAGATTTTTGGATTTCTTAAAATCGCTCTCGCGATGGCAATCCTTTGTTTTTGGCCAGTTGAGAGTTTAATTCCCCTCTCTCCCACCACTTGGTTATATTTTTGTGAAAATTTTTCAATAAACTCCGAGGCATTAGCAAGTTGGGCAGCCTCAATAATTTCCTTATCAGTGGCATTTAAGCGACCATATCTGATATTTTGTTTAATGGTGTCATTAAACAGCGCCACTTCTTGGGGCACAATCGCCATTTGCTTTCTTAAACTTTTCAAACTAATTCTTTTAATATCTATATCATCAATAAGTATTTTTCCTTTTTGAGGATAATAATAGCGGCCAATCAAATCTACAAGAGTTGTTTTTCCCACTCCGCTTTCTCCAACAATTGCCATCTTTTCTCCCGGCTCAGCGACAAAAGAAATATTATTTAAAATAGGGACTGTTTTTTTATAATAAAAATACACTTGCTTAAACTCGACTTTGCCCTTAATGTCTATGTCTAAACTTTTCGGTGTATCCTTTTCAGGAAAATAATCATATAATTTAAGCGCTCGGCCAAGTGCCATCAGTGAAGAATTCAATTCACGATATTGATTAGCCAAATTGCTTAAAGGCCGAGTAAGCATTGGGATATAGGCAATAAACATTACCAAAGAGCCAGCGGTGAGAGCGCCTTGTCTCAGCATCAGAATGCCAAAACTAAAAACACTGCTAAAACCCAAAACATCTATAACTCCTTGCCATAAACCCATTTTAAGCCAAAGAAAACGCCAATTTTTTTCTACTCTCCCAGACTCGTTTAGTTCTTTAGTAATAATTTTTTTCGCCAAATTTTCGTTGGTATTGCTTTTTACGGTTGGAATATTTCTAACAATGTCAAAAATACTGCCATAAGATTTCTCATATTTCCGATGTAAAATAATTTGAGTTTTTAATATTTGCTTTGTGTAATGCAAGGTGATTAAAACAAAAACACCTGACATTATTATTAAGATAGTGGCTAATCGCCATTCAACAGAAAAAAGAATTATTAAAGCGATAAAAAAAGACAAAACAGCGGGGAAAAAAGAAAAAAGCACGTCCTCAATAATCGTGTACATACTCTGGGATCCCCGGTCTATCTTTCTATTTACTTCGCCAATTTTCTTTTCTTTATAAAAAGAAATGGGTAAGTTAATAATATGGCTGTACAGGTCACTTGTCAGATTGTTGCTTAAATCAATCGATAATTCATAACTTTTTCTGTCGCCATATTTTCTAAACAAATTAGCTAAAATAGAAAGACTCACCCAAAAGACAATCAATCTACCAATAGAATAAAAAGAAGAATTGGCATTAAGGGCTAAATCAATAAGCCGGCCATAGATAAACGGCACGACTGCGCTTAAAACGCTTGAAATTAAAATTGCCGAAACTCCTAAATAAAATTTAGAGCGAGAGGGTAAATGCTCTAAAATAAACTTTAATCCTTCCTTCAAGCTCAACTTTTCTTTAGCCATTATTAAACTCTTTTTCTAATTCTTCCAAAAGCTCTTTGGCTTTAGGAGAAATCTTCTTGGGCGTCTTAATTTTTACTTTAACATAAAGGTCTCCTTGGCCTATAGCGTTAAAATGCTTAATGCCTTTGCCTCTTAAACGGAAAATTTCTCCAGATTCGGTGCCTGCCGGAATCTTTAAAAAAATAGTTTTTTTATCCAGTAATTGAATCTCTTTTTTCGCTCCCAAAGCGGCTTCGGTAAAAGTAATTGGTAAAGTCATATACAAATCATCACCCTGCCTTTCAAATGTTGGGTGGGGTTTGATAATAATCCTGATATAGAGGTCGCCGCTTGGTCCTCCTAAAATTCCGGCTTCCCCTCCCTGTCTAATCCTTATTGTTTCTCCGTCCCTAATACCAATAGGAATATCAACCTTAATTTCTTTATTTCCATAATAGCGGCCGTCACCGCCGCAAATTTTGCAAGGTTTTTCTGGAACTTTGCCTTTACCTTTGCATTTTGGGCATTCAACAATTTGAGTAATTTCTCCTAAGAATGTGCGGCGCGCTTGCCTAATTGAACCTTCCCCTTTACAATCAATGCATTCTTTTAGCTTAGAGCCGGGTTCATAACCCTTGCCTTGACAATGCTCGCAATCAAGATAGGTCTTAAAAGAAATATCTTGTTTTGAGCCAAAAGCCGCTTCTTCCAAACTTATCTCCAAGCTAACCTCAATATTTCTTCCCTTCCTATTTGCTGCGCTTTTATCTTGGTAATTTGTTCTCCGCGTTCCCGCTCCAGCCGTGCCTCTAAACAAATCTGAAATAATATCATTCAAATCAAAATCACCCATTGAAAAACCAAAAGGCGTTTCAAAATCACCTCCCTGCCAGTTAAAATTTGACCAATCAAAACCCGAGAAACCTTCTCTAAAATCAGCGCCTGCGCCTTCAAAAACCCTGCCAAATTTATCATACTGCTGTCTTTTTTCTTTATTTGACAAGACCTGATAGGCTTCATTTATTTCTTTAAATTTTTCTGCGCTGCCTCCTTTGTCAGGATGATATTTATGCGCTAATTTATAAAAAGCCTTTTTAATTTCTTCTTGAGAGGCATCGCGCGAAACCCCTAAAATTTCATAGTAATCTTTCATAGTAAGATAAATTAAGCCAGCGTTATTTCTTGTTTTTCAACTCCTATTCTTTTAATTGTTAAATATTTAACCGATAAAAGAATTTGGAGCAAAACCCAGCTAGCAAGAATAAGGGCAACAGAAAAAAAGATATTTATAAATCTCAAAAGACCAAATAATATCAAGACAACAATAAAAACCAAACCGATTTTTAGAAGGGAAGAAAGCGTTTGCCAGCGAATTTTTATCCAATTTATTATTACAGAAGATAATTTTTCTTCTCCAGTTAAAGGCATTCCTAAAAACTCAGAAAAACTGGATTTTATTTCAGTCAAAAAGGATTCATCAATGGCAGCGTCTTCTTGCTCCATCTCAGGTTCTTGTCCTGTCTCGTGAGGCATCTGCTTTTCTATATAATTTTTTAAAATCTCGTCTATGGTTCCAGTCAATTTAATGCCAAAAATATTTTGGGCCTTTTCACTCTTAGAGATGGCCGCTTCCAATGCCTGCTCGCCACCCTGTTCTATTTGCCCCCATTTGCCCTGAAAATAGATTAAAGCAATCAAAATAACCGTCAAAATTAAAAGTATCTGAAGCGAGCCTTTGGAAACAATTCGCCACCACTTAATATCCAAGAGATTATTGCTCTCCCCTTTGATATTAGCTCTTGAAAGTAATAAAAGTACAAATAAAATCCCCCAAGCGCCGAATAAATAAGGGCTCCATCGGACTTTTAAGATGAGACTAAAAAAGGGCGCTATGCTAATAGCTAAATTCCAAAGCAAAAAATTATAGATGGGAACAACAAGAAAAAATATCGGCAGTAAGGAAAGCGCTATTGCCCAAAACACAATGGCCAAAACTAAATTAGCAGTGGAAAAATCATTTAGCAAAGCAGTAAAAAAAACCGACCCTAATCCAAAACAGACTATGATAGCAATAGCTAACAAAGAATTTTTAAGAAATAAAGTTCTGTCTCTATTAGCGGCTTGATAAACTTTATAGAGATTAGATGTCTCTTGCGCCATTAGTAAAATTATATCACGATGCTACTTTTCTTCAAAATCGGCGTCTTTTGATTCGCCTGATTCATCAGTTGGTTTTTCTTTTTTATCTTCTTCTTTGCTTTCTTCGGATCTTTGTTGCTGTTCTTTGTAAAGATGAGCCCCTATTTCTGAAAGAGCTTGCGAAAGTTCTGTTGTCTTATTTTTTATCTCCTCTATGTCGTCTTTTTGAAGTATTTCTTTTGTTTCTTTAATTTTTTCCTCAACCTTGGTCTTTAAATCCGCTGGAATTTTCTCCCCTGCTTCTTGAAGGCTCTTTTCCGCGCTATAGACCAACGCCTCTGCATTATTCTTCTGCTCAATCATCTGCTTTTTTTTCTCATCTTCTTCCTGATGAAGCTCTGCTTCCTGTTTTAACTTTTCTACTTCTTCTTTTGACAGCCCCGAAGATCCTTCAATATGAATGGATTGTTCTTTCCCTGTTGCCTTATCTTTTGCCTTCACATTCAAAATACCATCGGCGTCTAAATCAAAGCTTACTTCAATTTGAGGCATTCCTCGCGGCGCCGGAGGTATACCGTCTAAAATAAAGCGGCCCAATGATTTATTATCAGCCGCCATCGGCCTTTCCCCCTGAAGAACATGTATTTCAACCGACGTTTGATTATCAGCGGCAGTAGAAAATATCTGGCTTTTAGTAACTGGAATGGTAGTATTTTTAGGAATAAGAACAGTATTTACACCGCCCAAAGTTTCGATACCCAGAGAGAGTGGCGTCACATCTAACAGCAAAACATCTTTCATTTCGCCAGCAAGGATACCCGCTTGAACAGCGGCGCCGATGGCAACAACTTCATCTGGATTGATTTCTTTATTTGGTTCTTTAGAAAATAGCTTCTTAATCTCTTCCTGAATTTTGGGCATTCTTGTCTGCCCTCCCACCAAGACAATTTCTTCAATATCGGAAACTTTCAAACCGCATTCCTCTATTGTTTGTTTCGTTATTTCAATTGATTTTTTAATATATTTATCAACTAATTCTTCCAATTTAGAACGGCTTAAGGAATAAGACAAATGTTTTGGCCCAGACTCGCCAGAAGTAATAAACGGAAGGTTGATTTCAACTTGAAGGGTGGAAGAAAGCTCTTTTTTCGCCTTTTCCGCCGCTTCCTTGATTCTCTGAAGCGCTAATGGGTCTTTGCTTAAATCAATACCTTCGTCTTTTTTGAAGTTTTTAATTAACCAATCCATTATTTCCTGGTCAAAATCATCGCCGCCTAAATGAGTATCGCCTCCAGTGCCCTTAACTTCAATTGTATCCGGGCTAACATAAAGTATAGAGATATCAAAAGTCCCTCCTCCAAAATCATAAACAGCTATCTCTTGATCTTTCTTTTTTTCTAAACCATAGGCCAAAGCGGCGGCTGTTGGTTCGTTAATTACCCTTTTAACATTCAAACCGGCTATTTCACCAGCATCTTTAGTGGCCTTTCTCTGATTATCATCAAAATAAGCCGGGCAGGTAATAACTACGTCGGAAATTTTCTCTCCTAATTTTGATTCGGCATCTGTTTTCAATTTTTGCAAGACCATTGCTGAAATTTCCTGAGGTTTATACCAGCGGTCTCCCATCTTAATTTCCACTCCTCCATTGGCATCTTCCCTAATTTCATAAGATAAAAGATTTTTGTCTTTTTGAACAATCGGGTCAGAAAACTTCCTTCCAATTAATCTTTTGACAGAATAAATCGTATTTGAGGGATTAGTAATTGCCTGACGACGAGCTAAAGTCCCTACTAATCTTTCCCCGTTTTTAGAGACAGCAACTACTGAAGCGGTTATTCTCTCTCCTTCAGCGTTTTCTATAATTTTTGGCTGGCCGCCTTCTATAGTGGCCATCGCCGAAAAAGTTGTTCCTAAATCTATTCCCAATATTTTTGCCATGGTACTTATTTTATTGTTAAATTGTTAATTGTTAAATGGTTAAACCCTCCTAAGTTTTTCTTTGAAAAATTTTGGCGAGTAAATTGTTAAATTATTTTTTATTCGTAATTCATAATTCTTCATTCTTCATTCTTCATTCTTCATTCTTCATTCTTTCTTTAGCCACCATCACCCGACAAGGTCGGATTATTTTCCCATTGAGTATATATCCTTTTTCTAACACTTCAATAATTGTGTGGGGCTTAAAGTTTTTATTTTCAACCTCAGCCACAGCTTCATGAAAATTAGGGTTAAAATCTTCCCCGGGTTTTGCTTCTATAATTTCCACTCCTTCTTTTCGCAAAATATCTTCTAATTGGCTTTTAATCAAATAAATCCCTTTTAAATAGCTTTCATTCTCCTCTTCGCTCTTCCCCTGTTTGATAAAACTTTCAATTGCCAAATTAAAATTATCAAGCACCGTAATCAAAGATTTAATCAGTCTTTCATTAGAAAAATTTATCACTTCCTTAAATCTTATTTTTTCCTCTTTCTTATAGTTTATAAAATTTGCCCTTTCTCTCTGCCACCCTTCTAAATACTCGTCTCTCTCTGCTTTTAATTTTTTCAAATCTTTGCGTAATCCATCATTTTCTTTTTGCCCTTTTGGAGGATTAACGCTTTTATTGATTATATTGTTATTGTTTTTGTTGCTTTCAATCATCTTAATAATTTAATAATATTAATAATTTTATAATATAAAATCAAATCATTTTAACTGGTTAAAGGGTTAAATTAGTCAAAGTTTTTAGAATCGCGATATTTTTGTCGTAAGCCATCCTTTTGGGTCCTAAAATGCCAAAAATCGCTTTGGGACGGGAAAGAGACGTTAAAAGAGAGCTAAATTGGTCTGATTTTATTAAAGAATTTTCTTTGCCGATTAAAACCAATGGCGCTTGAGTTATTTCAATGTTTTTTAGCTTCTGTTCTAACTGCTCCAGAGATTCCGCGATTTTTTGAAGCAAAGTTAAACTCAATAATTCTTCAGTTACCAATTCTTGAAACATATATCTGAGCCCTTGATTGATTAATTCGTCCTTTTGAAATAAATAGCAGAAACAAAAAGCGCGGCTTTCCTCTGATATCAATTCTACCAATTTTTTTATTTTTTTGGTATCGTTTTTGGCGTCGTCGGCTGATGCTTCCATCTTGATTTTTGAAAATTGGTTTAAGAATTTTGTTTCCCAGCGGCTCAAGAAATTCTCTTCGTCGTCAAAAATTATTTTAACAAAAAACCTCCAAGCTTTATCTGTGGGAATGCGCCCGCTTGAAACATAAGGTTTAAATAAATAGCCTTCTTTAGTTAAAAACACAAAATGGTTTCTAATTGTAGCCGGACTCACCCTAAAATGATATTTTACATTTAAAACCCGAGAAGCAACTGGTTCAGCAGTGCGCGTGTATTCTTGAATCAACGCCCTGAGAATAAAGTTCTTTTGGCACTTACTTTCACCTGTACCTGCTTTAGAATTTTTAATTTTACCTTTGGCAATCATTAAACCTTTTTTTATTTTGTTGCTATTTGCTTTTTTTTACTATTTAGTTATTTTACTATTTAGCAATCAAATGTCAAGAGTGCCAATACAGTATACAGTATACAGAATACAGTATACAGAATACAGTATACAGAATACAGAATAATATTTACGATCCGATGTCGTTAATCTACAAAACGGCTAAGACTGTGGTCTTAGCCGTTATTCCTCTTTAATAACTGTCAAGTAAGATGCTTTTGTAACGAAGATGCAAATTTTTTTATGGTAAAAAAGAAAATGACTAATAGAATAGTTAAAACAAGACTACTAAGAAATACCGCATCCCCACCACTATTTATAACGATAAGATTAAAGAGCCAATGCAATAGAATACCCAAGATCAAACCAATACCTAAATATCTTTTCTTCCCAGTGACAAGCTTTAATACCCAGAAAAAACCTATTATTCCAGAGCTTAAAGCATGTAATAAGTTAGCGCCGATAAAGCGCAAACTTAGAACTTGTAATGTTGGAAAAAAAGTTGCTCCTGAAGCAATTTCTTGATAGCTTACTAAAATATTTTCCATAGCGCCAAATCCCAAAGCAAGAACAATTAAATAAATCATTGCATCAATGGCTTCGTCAAAATGCTTATTGTTTTTAAGAGCAAGAAAGGCGGTAGAGAACTTTGCAAGTTCTTCAATAACAGCAATCAGTAAATAAACAAACATAGCGGCAATAAAAGGGAGAGTTTGGGAGGTATCAATTTGAAGTAATCCAAAGAGGTAATCTTCAAAAATCCAAACAAAGCGAGTAATGAGAATGCCTAATCCAAAAAATATCAGAGATTTCTTTATTGATAATTCTATCTTAAATACAAATTTTATTATTAAGCTTATTACTAAAAGCCAGATTAAAATAGGCATTAGCCCTAAAATAAAGGATAGAATAAAGGTTAGTAAATAAGGAGGTGTAAAATGAGGTGTGAAATATTCAACAAGGGCTTTAAATTTAGAAATACATTGAGATTTGCTTAAATTCCACATATACCCTTCTTCACAATCACAAAAACTATTATGTTCAGAATCCCCTTTTTCCCCTATTACATGTTCTCCATAAATAAGACGGCAATCTTCAGTATAAGTTATACATTTAGTTCGCTGTGAATTCCAAACATATCCTTCTTCACAATAGCAATAATAAGGATAATTTTTATCTATTCCTATTACATGGTCTCCGTACTGCAATTGGCAACTTTCTGTGTAAGTGATACATTCTTTTTTACTATCATTCCATATATATCCATCAGGACATTTGCATTGATATGTTTCCCCGTCTTTATATGGTATAAACTTATTATTCAGACTTGAACACCATTCCTGAGGAGTTATACATTTAGTTCCTTCTTTATTCCAAACATACCCTTCTTCACAATCACAAAAAGCGATATTCTCTTTATCTCCCTTACGACCTACCGTATGCTCCCCATAAGTAAAATAACAACTTTCTGTATAAGTTATACATTTAGTTCCTTCTTTATTCCAAACATATCCTTCTTCACAATAGCAATAGTTTTGATCACCATAAACATGGAGACCATATTTAGACTGGCAAGATTGAGTATAGGTTATACATTGTGTTCCCTGGACATTCCAATTTAAACCTTCGTTGCAATAACATAGCCCATTTTCTAAATAAGAATTAGGTGGGCAGATATTTTGAATATTATTCTGCAAATCAGTCGATTCTGCCTGGGTTGCGCCATTAACTTGTGTACTAAAAATACAGTCAACTAAGAACAATGCACTGATTATAAATAAAATATAACCCCTTTTTTCTTTCATCATTGTAATAATCAAAAGAATATATCTTTTAAAAATCCCTCCTATCTCCGCTCTATGCGAGTAAAATCAATGCAAACGCCTGTGGCAATAAAAGTGCTTGATGGCTCATATTCAAATTCTACTTCTTCGCTTTCTATTTCTGAATAACCACTTATTTGAAGGGTAGGCTTTGTAACATTTTCTATTTTTGCAACAACCACATACTCGCCTATTCCCATAAATAAATACTCAAATCCACTTATTTCTTTTCTCTCGTTTTCTTTCACAATTTCCGATACCTTACTTGCGTCACATTGAAGTACAAAATAGACCTGCCTTGTCCAGATACTACCAGTTCTAAAACGAATATAATACTGGTCATCTTTTTTAAAAATATCATCTACAGAGCCAATAAATAATACAGGCTTGTCAGAGTTAACTAATAAATCCTGCAGTTGAATTGTAAAGTTAATATTTTTATTCCAATCAGTTAAAGCATTATATTTTTCTGCCAATTCTTTTATTATGATCATTTCTTTTTGTAATTCTTCTAATTTGAGTGTTTCTTCCTTTAAGGTTTTTTCCTTATTTTCCTTATAATATTGATAGCCGAAATAGCCAATGCCAATAATACACCCAACTACCAATAGGAAAGTAAAGATTTTTTTAATTTCTTCGTTCATATCTTCTCAATAAATAAAGAATTAAAATTGTTCAAAAAAAGATTGCAATAATACGGACTAATTGGGTAGTTGGTAGGCCTGGAAAGGGAAAACCAAAAGGAACAACGGCAAATATAAAGAAAATCGCACATAGATTATTTCTTTTCTTTATTTTCTATCTCCACAATCTTCGTTTTTTCTTCTAATGCTTTTCTTTTGAAATAGAGAGTAATCCAATTATCTTTGCCTAAAATTAGCGCCGAAAGATTGATTATAAAGAATATTATAAAGAATAAAAAAATCATCATATCCTCAACCATTATTTCCCCAGATGCCGTACCAAAAAGGTAACAAAAAACACAGAGAAGAATAATATTTAATAATATCGCTATTGTTTTTAACATAGGTTTAAAAAATTCTTTAGATATTTAGACCTTTAAAAAATTGATTTAAATCTTTTCTTAATTTTTTCTGTCATAGATTTATTTCATATTATTTTTCTCCTTAATCTTTTTAATAAGAGTTAAGATACCTAATCCTATTCCATAAACAACTAAGCTATCGCCTATTAACTGAAGAAAAGGAGAATTTCCCAAAAAGCTTGATATAAACCACCCAGAAACTAAAAATACCCACCATTGCAATCTTTTTTTATTTGTCATAATTTTTTTAATTTATGTTTTATTGATCTTTATTTTTAATTTTTTCTTTCATAGTTTAATTTTATAATTTTTAAATTTTTCATCCATAATCATAGAATTTTTTATAGTCTCCAAAGAAGCTGGGAGTACACTTATCTCCCATGAAACAATGTTATTAAAGATGAAAAAGGTTTCGAAGGCATCTATACAAATTGGAATAATAAGAGAATTCCCTTCTTTATTAAATTTATAAATTTTTGGTAAAGTATTATCTGTAGTTTTATGTATTAATTGAATTAAGTAAAAATGAAAAATATCTTGTATCTTTTCATTGTCTCTGGATACTGTACCTAGAACGGATACCGAAGTCAGTTCTCCTCGAATTGCTCTGCCATACAAATCTAACCTATTATCAAAAATTAAGCTAAGGCCTTCTGTATCTAGGGCTTTTTCAAATAATGATACAAATTTATTGATTAAAAAAGGCAATTTACGATTACGCCACTCCTCATAAAGATTTTGAACACACCATAAATCAATTCGGAAAAATAAATAACAACCAAGTTCAAAAAGAGATGCATCATTATTATATCTTTTTCGTATTTTTTCCATCGGTTTTGAAAAAGTTGTGTCTATTTCGTTCTTCTCAGGAAGAGTTTCGCTAAAGCCGGTTAATCCATAAATAAGAGCACCAAAGAGAACATTGTATAGATTCTGGTTTGTATTTTTATTTTTCTCTTTCTCCTCTTTCGCCCAAATTCGAATTTTCGAACCATTGTTTTCTTGAATATCTTCTTTCATAAATTATTATTTGAAACTTTTATTTTAAATATTGATATTAAAAATAATGCAGCAACGATAAGATCAATTACCACCCAAGTTCCTTTATCAAGATAAATAGGTGCTATTGGATTAAATAAAATAGCAATTACTCCCATTATCCATAGCCATGTTTTCTTTTTTAGCTCATAAGTAATCCATAAAATAAAAAGGGCAGCTCCAGTAACTACCCATCTTAAAATTTGATAATATCCATATGGCCAAATTCCGGAAGGAATAGCTAATAAAAGCATTACAATGACTATAATAGACGCAATGTTTTTATATTTAAAAATCTCTTTGTCTATCATAATTCTAAGATTAATTTATTATAACATAAAGCCCGGAAGAATAAAAATGAAGGAGAACTGTTCTCCTCTTTATTATCCCCTCTTTGTCCACGAATTATCTTGCTTGACGTTCGCTCCCGTGATAAACTAAATTAGCAGTTTAGCAATTTAACAATGAAAACAATTTAACAATGTAATCTCTATGCGACAAGTATTTAAGGGCAAAATAAGCTGGGTGGATATCACCTCGCCTGATGAAGAAGATATTAACTATCTTCGCAAAAATTATAACCTTCATCCTCTAATTCTTGAGGAACTTAAATCTTCCTCCCAAAGGGAAAAAATTGAATCTTATGACTCGTATGTTTTTTTAGTTACTCATTTTCCATCGTGGAATGAATCTGAACAAAAATCCTCCCCTTGGGAATTAGATATTATTATTAGTAAAGACAGCCTAATTACCGTTTGCTATAAAACAAATGTTGAAATGAGGGATGAACTAATGGAAAAAGTTTACAGCAAGGATTTTGAAAATCTATATCTTAGCGACACAATAAAATTATTCTATTTTATTCTTGAATATTTTTTTGATTTTGCAATGCGCCAAATCACCCATATTCAGGAAAAAATCAACGAAGTGGAAAAAGATATTTTTGCGGATAAATCTGAACAAGCCATTCCCAGCATCTCTTTCGTCAAAAGAGATATTCTGAATTTTCAAAGAATATTTAAATATCTCAAAGAAACATTAAAATCTCTATCCAGGCAAGGCCCTAGAATCTTCGGTGAGAAAAAAACTGTGTATTTTGAAGATTTAGTCGGAGACAGCGTCAAAATTGAAAACCTTATTACCAGTTTTAAAGACAACATTGAGTCACTGGAGAATACCAATAATTCTTTGATGGAGCATAAAACAAATATCCTCACCAGAATTTACACCATTCTCTCTTTGATAACCTGGCCAGCTCTTTTGGTAATTAGCGCTTATCAGATGAATACTCGCTATTTGCCTTTTGTAGGTTCGGCTAATGATTTTTGGCTCATTTTATTTATTGCTTTTATTCCCTCAGCTTTAATTTTCTTTTGCCTTAGAAAAAAGAAACTATTATGATTAGTTTTTATAATACCCTCACGAGAAAAAAAGAAGTTTTTAAAGCCATCAAAGGGAAAGAAGTTAGGCTTTATACTTGCGGCCCGACCGTTTATTCTTACGCCCACATAGGAAATTTGAGAACATATATTTTTGAAGATATTCTTAAAAGAACCCTCCTTTGGAAAGGTTATAAGGTACATCATGTAATGAATATTACTGATGTTGGCCATCTTACTTCCAATGCCGACACCGGCGAAGACAAAATAGAAAAAGCGGCAAAGAAGCAGAAAAAATCGGCTTCTCAAATAGCTAAATTTTACACCAAGTCCTTTTTTGACGATTGTAAAAAATTAAATATCCTATCACCAGATATAATCGCTCCGGCAACAAAACATATAAAGGAAGCGATTGCTTTAATTCAAGCTTTAGAAAAAAAGGGATTTACCTATAAAACCAGCGACGGCATTTATTTTGACACTTCTAAATTAAAGGATTATGGCAAACTGACAGGAATGAACTTTGAAGAACTGAATAAAACCTTAAAAGCTGGAGCAAGAATAGAGTTCTCTCCTGAAAAAAAGAACATCACTGATTTTTCTCTTTGGAAATTTTCTCCGTCAACTGGAAAATTAAAAAGGCAAATGGAATGGCCGTCGCCTTGGGGTATTGGTTTTCCCGGTTGGCACATTGAATGCGCGGTTATTAATTTAAAATATTTGGGTAAAGCTTTTGAAAACGGAGTTTTTGCGCCGGAAAAAGCGCAAACCATAGATATTCATGCCGGAGGAAGCGACTTAATACCCGTGCATCACACTAATGAAATTGCTCAAGTGGAAGCCGCTACTGGAAAAAAATTTGTAAACTACTGGCTCCATGGAGAATTTCTAATTTTAAAAGATTCGCGTATGGGCAAATCTGAAGGCAATGTAATCTTAGTTGCTGATTTAATAAAAAAAGGATTTTCCCCGTTGGCTTTCCGCTATCTCGCCTTGAATACTCATTACCGAAAACCTTTGGAATTTTCCTGGCAGGCGCTTAAAACCGCCCAAGAAGGATTAAATGGCATTTGTGATTTTATTTATCAGTGCCTGATTGATATTAAAAACAAAGAAACTAAAATTAAATCTCCCCCTGCTTTAGAAAAAATAAAAAAGGATTTTGAAAAAGCTGTAAATGACGACCTAAATACTCCCCGAGCTTTGGCTGTCTTTTGGAAACTGATTAAAAATTACTATAAAGACAAATCTAACCCAGAGGAAACTTACCAATCGGCCTTAATTTTTGATAAAATACTGGGGCTGGGATTAGATAAAATTAAAATCACTCCTCTCCCTAAAGAAGCGCAATCGCTCATTAAGAAAAGGGAGCAAATGAGAAAAATGAAAAAATGGCAGGAAGCCGATAAAATAAGAAAAGAAATAGAAAAATTGGGCTTTTCTTTATCAGACACAAAAACAGGAACAATTATCAAACCTAAAAAATAACATATCTCTAAATAATTTATATGGCTGAAAAAATTAATTTAGATGCAATTCAAAGCAAACTGCCGCCTCAAAATATTGAAGCCGAAGAATCCACTTTGGGGGCTCTAATAATAGACAAAGACGCCATTGCTAAAGTGGCTGATTCTTTATTCCCCGAGGATTTCTATAAACCCGAACATCGCCTTATTTATGAAGCTATTTTAGATTTATACCGAAAAAATGCGCCCATTGACGTTCTTTCTTTGAGTAATCGCTTGAAAGAGAAAAAACTTCTGGAGGAAATTGGCGGCGTCAGTTTTTTGACTTCCTTAGTAAATAAAACTCCAACTAGCGCCCATATAAATCATTATGCTCAAATTGTCCATGAAAAAAGAGTTTTGCGTGATTTAATATCTGCTTCTTATAAAATTGCCGAATTGGGCTGGCAGGAATCAGAAAACATAAACGATGTTTTGGATAAAGCCGAGCAGGCAGTTTTTTCTGTTTCTCAAAAATCTATGGGTTACGATTTTGTAACTTTGAAAGAAGAGCTGATAAAGGCCTTTGACCGCATTGACCAATTGCATAAAGGCGGCCATAAATTAAGGGGCATTGGCACTGGATTTAACGATTTAGACAATAAACTGGCTGGCCTGCAAAAATCCGACTTGGTTATTATTGGCGGCCGGCCTTCATTGGGAAAAACTTCCCTCGCTTTGGATATCGCGCGTTATGCCGCCTTAAGAGAAAAGGCGCCGGTGGGAATATTTAGCTTGGAAATGGCAAAAGACCAAGTAGTTGACAGGCTAATTTCCGCTGAATCAACTGTAGATTTATGGAAAATAAGGACAGGCACTCTTTCCACGGACGAAGAAGCCAATGATTTTAATCTTATTCAAGATGCTTTATCACGTTTGGCAGAAGCGCCTATATTTATTGACGACATTCCTTCGCCGACGGTAATGCAAATCAGGACTATGGCGCGGCGCCTTCAGGCGCAGGTTGATTTAGGGTTGATTATTATAGATTATATCCAATTAATTGCCCCCTCACTTACCCAAGCAAGCACTGTTCAGCAATACACCGAAATATCCCGTTCTTTAAAAGCTCTGGCTAGAGAATTAAATATCCCTGTTCTCGCTCTTTCCCAACTTTCCCGGGCAGTAGAACAAAGAGGTCCGCTTTGCATCCCCCGCCTTTCTGATTTGAGGGAAACCGGAAGCTTGGAACAAGACGCGGATGTTGTAATGTTTATTTATCGCGAAGACCGCTATAAAGAAGACACTGAGAAACAAAATATCGCCGAAATTAGAATTGCCAAACATCGTAATGGGCCCTTGGGAGTCGTTAATTTATATTTTAATGAACAGTTAGCCAGCTTCCGTAATCTGGAAAAAGAAGAAGATATTTATGCCCCGGAAGAAGAGTAAATGAATTAACTTTTTTAATAATTTTTTATTTTTATCTGTGCAGCTTCCAAAACCAATTAAAGATTTTATTCAAGTGTTCAGCCAATTGCCTGGCCTCGGCCCTCGCCAAACCACTCGTTTGGCTTTTTGGCTATTGCACCAAAAAGAAGAAACTCAGCGTAAATTTTATCACGCTTTTACTAATTTATTTTCCCAAACCCAAGTTTGCCCTAATTGTTACTTCATTTCAGAAAAAAATAATTCAGAAGATAAATTATGTGAAATTTGCCGAGATCGGCAAAGAGACCATTCCACTATTTGTGTTGTTGAAAAAGAAACAGATCTTATATCCATAGAAAATACGAATAAATACCAAGGTGTTTATCATATTTTAGGAGGATTAATCTCAGAAATAGACGCGGCAAAAAAACAGAAACTGACTATTCCCCAACTTTTAGCGCGTCTTAAAAAAAGCGCCGATTCGCCGCGCAAAATAAAAGAAATAATTTTAGCCCTCAATCCAACTTCAGAAGGCAATCTTACTATCTATTATTTAGAAAAAGCTATCAAGGAATTAAATTTAGGCATTAAAATAACCAAGTTGGGACGCGGACTTCCCCAAGGAGGAGAAGTGGAATTTGCCGACGCCGAAACATTGGTTAATGCGTTAGAGGGAAGAAAATAAAAAAACAATATGAATATAAAAATTTAAAATGGCGTCGAAGCGCCATTTAAAATTTCAATGAATTTCAATGAATTTCTATGAATTTCTATGAATTTCTATGTATTTCTATTGTATTTGCACCTTCATAAAAGGCTGGCGATGGCCTTTTTTCTTTTTATATCTGGTTTTGGAATGATAGCGAAAAACAATTACTTTTTTAGATTTTCCTGATTGTTCGCATTTTGCAGAAATTTTCATTTTAGAAATATAAGGATGGCCGATCGTTATCTCGCCTTTTTCATCAATAAAAAGAAGGACTTTGTCAAAAACAACTTCTTCTCCTTCTTTGACTCCTTTTATTTTTTCTATTTTTATTTTTTGCCCGGGAGCAATAAGATATTGTTTGCCCCCAGTTTCAATAACAGCTAACATAATAATTAAAAATTAAAATTCAAAAGTCAAAAGTATAGGGCAAGATACAAGGATACAAGAAACAATAACCAAACAATATTCAATAACCAATAATCAATTTCCAAACAGTTTGTATCTTGTAATTTGTTTCTTGTTTGTATCCTTGTTTCTTGGTTATTGATTATTGAGAATACTGAATACAGAATACTGAATACTGAATACAGAATACTATCTATTTAAGATGTAGATCTGAACGCTGATTAAAAGTACTAGAGCAGCAATCCCTATATTAGCAAAGAAAAGCAGCCAACTCAAGTTTTTTTCTTGAATTTTAGGATTCTCCTCTAATAGCCGCGAAAGCCAAAAATTTATGCCAATAAAAATCATCCCCAAGATTGGAATTACCCAGATTAGATTTCGATGACCCAAAAAATTAATGCCGAATTCATTAGAGCGAAAAATCACTGGAAAATTAGGCGTTGTTTTTTGAAAAACCAGCCAATTAAAAACAAAAGAAACTAAAATGCATCCTAAAATAAAAAACCAAATTTTTCCTGTCATTGTCACTTTTTGCAAATTCATTTTATTCCACCAACTGGCAGATTTATTAGCGCCCTCACCGGGATTTGAACCCGAGTTACATGGCTGAGAACCATGCGTCCTAAACCACTAGACGATGAGGGCAAGTAGAAAAAATATAACATATTAAAAAATTATTATCCAGAGCTCGGAATATAGTTTTCGAAAACGTCCAAAAATCCCCAGCGAGGATTTTAGGACTCGCCAAGCCTCCTCGCTCTCCGCCAAATGGCGGAACCATGCCCGCTCGTCAGCTTGAGCGTTTCTCAAACTACATTTCCTCGCTCTGCTCTCTGTTATATATTCTATTTTTTTAATTCCTCGGTAATTTTCTCCATTTCCATTGCGCGTGAACCCTTAACTAATACTAAATCCCCTTTTTTCACTAATTTTTTAACCGACTTCTTTGCCTCGTCGCTATTTTCAAACCAAAAGACCTCAATTTTGGGATTTTTTTCTATCACTACATCTTTAGCCAAAGCCATTTCTTCGCCGACAGCGATAAAAACATCGGCGATTTTAGCTATTGTCTCGCCTATCATCTGGTGCGCTTGTTTAGATAATTCCCCCAATTCTTTCATTGTTCCTAAAATAATAACTTTTCTTTTTGCCGGTATATCTTTTATCAAATCGAGCGCCGCTAAAACCGAATCAGGGCAAGCATTATAAGTATCATCTAAAATCCACAAATCTTTAGCGCCAAGAATAAATTTTGTCCTTCCTAAAGGAATCTGATAATCTTTCATCGCTTCGGCAATTTCAACCAAATTCATTCCCAAAGATAAACCTACACTCGCCGCCGCCGCCAAAGCATAAACCTGCGGCTTTCCAAAAACGCCTTCAATTTTCACTGGCACAAAACTGCCGTTATATTCTAATCTAAAACTCATTCCTATTTTGCTCAAATTACTTCCCGTTTCACCGTCAGCGGATTGAGGCGAGCCCGCATTCACCAATTTATAATTGCTTATTTTAACATCGGCTTTTTCTTCAAACCCATAAGTAATGGTTTTAGCTATCGTTTTCTCTTTCAAGCCCAAAACCAATTGATTGTCAGCATTAAGAATTAATTTATCGTTCAACGATAATCGCTGAGGAAGATAGCTTATTTCTTCAATAAAATGGTTGATATTTTTATAATACTCTAAATGAACCGGCGGATTCCCGATAAAAGTAACTACTCCTATTTTAGGCCGCGAGAGATCAACTAAATATTTTATCATCCCTGGCGCGTCTTCAGACATTTCTAAAATTAAAACTTCAGGATATTTTTTTGTTTTAAAAATAAATAGCCACAGAGCATGAAAAAAATTGTAAAGCCAGAGAAAAATATTCCGTTTTGCGTCTTTACCCTGGATGATTGTCAAAGGCATTCCTATTTCAGTATTTAGATTAAAAACATTCCTCTCTGCCCTAAATTGCTTTTTAAGAACAGCATAAATCGCCTCTTTGGTTGAAGTTTTGCCGACGCTGCCGGTAACGCCAATAACAAGAGGCTTGTAACGCCATAAGATAAGCTGAGACAGATATTTTAAGATATATTGAACAAATTTCCTTTTCATAAATACATTATATATCTATGTTTTGCTACTATTTTTCTCAGAACCGGCGGTTCTCTGTCTCCAGCGGACAGAGCCCGCCTGTACTCTCGACCTGACAGTCCCGCTAATAGCGGGAACCAAGCCTGTCAGGTCTGCGAGAACTTCTTCAAAAAACAGTAGCAAAACATTTATTCAGCGAACTTGTATTTTTTAACATCTTTCACTCATTTTAGTAAGGAAACTGAATATTTACTCCTGAACGACATTATAAAAAAGCGAGGAAATGTAGTTTGAGTTTTCGAAAACTATATTCCGAGCCTTGCGTTTATATTTCATCTGGTGGAATATTATAGTAGTTTATCAAAAATCTTTCCACTTCCTTAAAAGCCAAAGTAACTGTCTGGCTTGCCGCTCCT
>JBAZEI010000012.1:0-17289 GCA_041654015.1 Minisyncoccota bacterium
ATCCTAAATAAAGGAAGGCGCTAAAAATTACCTTATATAAAAACCTTTTCCATCTAGGCCAAAAGAAAAAAGCGTCAGAGAAATATAACCCTGGCTCCATTTCAACCTTCTTTTGTTTTTCCTCTTTTTTCATAATAATTTTTATATGTCATTGCGAGAAGCGTAGCGACGAAGCAATCTCATTGGGATTGCCACGCCCCGACAAGTCGGGGTTCGCAATGACACATAAGCGTGGTCATTGCAAGGAGTGTTTCTTCCTGTCATTACTCTGTCATTGCGAGGAGTGAGTGGAACGAACGACGAAGCAATCTCATAAACTATCATATAAATCTTCAAAGTTTGGATTTATAGTTTTAATTAACTCTATTTTCTTTTGCCTAGACCCTGCTTTAATTTGTTTTTCCCGAATAATAGCTGATTCTACATCATCAAAGATTTCATAATAAACTAACTTTGTAATATTGTATTTATGAGTAAACCCTTTTATAATCTTGTGTTTATGTTCATAAATCCTACGATAGAGATTATTTGTGATTCCAGTATAAAGAACTTTATTATATTTATTAGCCACTATATAAACATAGTATTGGTGGGGCATATTATTATTTTATTAAGAGATTGCCACGCTCGCCTACTGGCTCGCTCGCAATGACACATAAGCGTGGTCATTGCAAAGAGTATTTCTTTCTGTCATTGCGAGGAGTGAGTGAAACGAACGACGAAGCAATCTCATTTTCTTTGGGATTGCCACGCCTGCGTGCCGTAACGCACTTCGGCCTGCAGGCACGCTCGCCTACTGGCTCGCTCGCAATGACACATAAGCGTGGTCATTGCAAGGACTGTTTCTTCCTGTCATTACTCTGTCATTGCGAGGAGTGAGTGGAACGAACGACGAAGCAATCTCATTTTCTTTGGGATTGCCACGCCCCGACAAGTCGGGGCTCACGATGACACATTTATTTATGGACTAATTGTCTTAAAAATCAGATAAAATGGCAAACAGAACCAGCAAAGATAAATAATCCCAAAAGCTAAAGTCAATAAAATCAAAACAATCCCTCCAAAAACTATTCTAATTATCCGATAAGGAATACTTAATAAATATGCCGGTAAAGAGTATTCCTGCCAGAGAGGAATTAGAAAATAGCGAATATTTACAATCAAACCCACCTTATGCTCTAATTTGGCAAACAGATTTTGATAAGTTTTTAAAAGAAAATAATAACCATCTCTAAAATAGGTTTTAATAAAATCTACGATATAAAAACTGACTTTTTGAAAAAAATAACCTAATAAAGTTTTTTCCATGCTCAAAAAATTTGCGCTAAAAAAGTTTACTTTGTAAAATTGGCTCTTCCCTGTTCTCTTGAAATATCCTTACTTTGCCATATTCCCCGTCATAACCAGGCTCTATAATCAATTTACCTTTTCTTACTTTATCTATCCCCTCAGCAATTTCAGGCAAGGTAAAAGTGTTTAATTCAGACAAAGGAACATCCAAAAGAATATTAAACTCATTAGAAAATCTTTGAATTAATTTTTGATAATGTTCAGCTACTGTCTTAGTGTGAGGTTGAACTCCCAAGGATTGAGCAATAATTTCCGCTAAAGGCACTAAACTCTTATAAGGAATGGCGTCAGAAGGCACAAAACCTTCCTTTCTATCGGCTAATTCATCAACTCTGGATAAAACACCGACGGTAAGCTTACGGCCGCATTTTGGGCAAATCCCTTTGGCTTTTTTAGTTTGTTCTGGCGACATTCTGACTTGGCATAAACGATGCCCGTCATAATGATATTTTCCTTCCTCGGGAAAAAATTCAATTGTGTATAAAAATTTTGATTTATCTTTTTTAATAATTGCTTCTCTAATGGCTGAATAACTTAATTCTGTGTCAAAAACATTTGCTTCCCTGCCCAAATTGGCTGGACTATGCGCGTCAGAATTACTTATTAAAGCCATCTTGCGACCATCCGGTATTCTCCAAATCATCGCGGGATCTGCGCTTAATCCTGTTTCTATACCATGAACATGTTTCGCATTTTCTCCAAAAGCTTCTTCCAAAGAATCAAACCCAGACATTGAGCCGAATATACCAAACCATGGGGTCATAACATGAGCCGGAACAAATAAAGCATTTGGTTCTGTATCAATAACTATTTTTAAAAGTTCTTCTGAATCCATCCCCAAAATGGGACGACCATCTGATTTAAGATTGCCCTGCCAGGAAAGCCGATTGTTTATTTTTTCTACTGATTCTAATGAAGGCAAAATAATCAAGTTATGAACTCTCCGCCCCTTTCCTAACCGAGTATAAATATTGGAGATTTCCCCGGTAACAACAAATCTTGTTTGGTCATTGGAATTTGGGGCTTGGGATTTTAATCGATATAACCCTTGCTCTGCTGGCTCTAATTTATTTTTTAATTCTTGAAACCATTCTGGGTGAGTGAAATCTCCTGTCCCCACCACAGTAATTCCTTTTTCCTGAGCCGCTTTATAAATATGCTCCAAATCCATATCACGAGAAGTAGCCCGTGAATACTTGGAATGAATGTGAAAATCAGCAATAATTTTCATAATAAACCTCTTCTTTTAAACTAATCGTCCCCTTGCGAGGATTTTCACCCCCACACCAATAGTTAGTCCCCCTGCGAGGATTTGAACCTCGATCATAGGCTCCGGAGGCCTATATTCTATCCATTAAACTACAGGGGGAAATTTGGTGTGGGGGTGAACCTCGATCATAGGCTCCGGAGGCCTATATTCTATCCATTAAACTACAGGGGGAAATTTGATGTAATTTAGTAAGCTAAAAATGTTTGGCATAAGGCCCCGATAATAAAAGCCGTTATCAGAACTGCCATTATAATTTTATTCAAAGGAACTTGATAAGACGGTTCTAAATCGCTTTGCTCTTTTGATTTCTTCAAAACCAAAAGAATCATTATACCTTCAAACCCTCCCAACATTCCCCCAAGAAAGGATACTAATTTTATTAAACTTTCTAACTGCAAACAGAAAACCAATAAAGGGCCAATAATAACGAGGAAATAGCTAATAAAAGAAGACCACCCAAAATCAGTAATAAAACTATTTTTTATATACGAAGAAAATGTCAAATAAGAGGTGACTACCGCCAAAAACCCCAATCCAGCGCCTAATAAAATAATACTATCTCCTAAAATACCTTTCAACCCTTCAATGGCTTCAAGGGTTGTCCTCTCGCCGCTCACTCCCGCTACGGCAATCATAAAACCCAAATAGCAGAAAGCCGGAATAATAGTGCCGATAATGATAACCTGTTTTAGTTTTCTTTTATTAACCTGCCTTTTTTCCAAGACTTTTGCCGCCTCAGGAATAGCTGCCATCCCATTAAGAGCAAAAAAAATCGTTCCATAAGGAATGAGCCAGCCCCAGCTATTTTGAAAATTAAAAAAGTTTAAATTCTCTATTGAAAAATGAGGAAAAATAAAAATAATAATGGCTATAAATAAAAAAAGGAGAAGAAAAGACAAATAAAGATTAAGTTTTGAGAGTTTGTTGCCATTAGTCAAAACAATCAAGCTTAAACAAAGCCAGAGGAAAATAACTAAAAGCCCTGAAGGAAAAATATTGTCTTGAAAAAAGAAATTAATGATTACCCCCAGAAACTGGCTGCCTAAAAGAAGATAAATTAAAAGAGAAAAACCAAAAGTTAAAAAAGTGGTTAAAAGAACAAGCTTTTTTGCCGGCGGATTTAAATAATGCCCAACATATCCCGGTAGGCGAAAATCATCTTTTGTTCTTAAAACCACTTCTCCAAAACTTAAGTGGAGAAAAACAATTATTGAAGTGACAATAACCAGCCAGATTATTGTGATTACAATGCCTGAATTAACTGCTACATAAGGCAAAGTAAAAACACCAGCTCCGATAATTGTCCCCACCAAAACAGCAATAGCTTCGGGTACAGCTATCTTAGCCATTCTTAATTAAAAATTATTAATCGTTTTTTCTATGAAAGAATTAAGTAAACCTCATCTCCCTCTTTTACTTTCTCGTCTACCTTGAGCCCGATGGCATCTCCTTTTTTCGCTTTCTCTACATCCTGACGATCTATTTGCATTGAACTAACATCTTGCTCAAAATCAGTGCTCTTGCCTTTAATATGAATCCTATCGCCTTTTTTAAGCTCACCACTTAACTCAATAATAGCCACTTCAATCTTATTAAAATAATGAGTAATTTTCCCGATAAGTTTTTCTTCCATAATAATTTTTTTACCCGCCTAAATTTCTTTGAAATTTGTGGCGGGTGAAATGATTTTTAATCGACCTTTCTTAATAATACCACAAAAATAAGGACATAAAAAGAATACCAAAGAACCTACTCTCCTTTTATTACTGCCAAGGGAATTAATTTTGCCACTTTTTTTGCTAAACCGGCTTTTTCCACCACGGTTACCACTTCGTTTATGTCTTTATACGCTTGAGGCGATTCTTCAGTTAATCCCCGCAAACTTTGGCACTTTACAACAATCCCTTTTCCTTCCAATTCTTTAATTAATTCTGATGGGTTAATATTTTTTGCGGCTTTATGCCGAGACATCGCTCTTCCAGCTCCGTGACAATTTCCAACTAGAACAGGCATTAAACTCTCCGTAAGCACAAAATAATTATGATTATTTTTTACAGTTAAATTAAAAACTTCTTGTTTTTTCAGATTTTGTAGTTTTCTCACCCTCTGCATTCGAAAAGGAGCATTTTTAAAAAATTGGATTCGCTTTTGGACTCCTAAAGGATATTTTGAAAGTTCTCTGGAATAATGATTAAAAATAACATTTGCTTCCATTAAATTATTCCTTGTCAATTTAGGAAGAAAAGGCCATTTTAAATTCTCGACTCCTTCAAATAACTGCCGGATTGCAAACATTTTGGTTCCATATTTTCTTGAATGGGATTCAATTTTTACTCTTTTAGTGAATTCAGCTAATTCTTCTACTTTCTCAGAAATTTGAATAATCTTGCAATTTCCCCTTTGTTCTGAAATATAAGGTAAAATCCCTAATTTCAAACAAGCAATGATTATTCCATCTGCAACATAATCCTTCCCACAAAAAATGGAAAGGGTTTTGTGAAAAGGATTCCAGGTTCCATCTCCATCTAGAACCCCAGCTAAAAAATTTAAAGTAGCTTCCCTGTTTAAACCAAGCACCCAAGTTAATAAATTATTTTTAATTTTTAATAATTCTTCAGCTGGTTGTTTTCGATGACATATAAATTCTGTCGCTTCTCCTTTTATCTCTCTCCCCCTTATTATACCTTGACTTCTGTGAGTTCTTTTTTCTTCTAGAGAAAATTTAAAAATTTCGTAAAAACAATTTTGAACATATTTAATAAACTCTATTTTGGAGGATGTCTTTTTTTGAATTAGCATTACGCGAGGAATCGGCTCTAAAGAAATATAACCATCAGTAGATAAGGCACCTATTAAATATGCCAATTTAGGAAAACTTCTCTTTTCATAAATCTCTGAAGGCAAATAATCTAATACACAAACCATCCTGTTTTGACTTAAAATATCAGCCATCTTTTGTCGTTTAAGCACTCCTTCTTTTATAGTAATGAATTCATGGTCAGGAGTGACTTTTAAGCGACTTGTTTTTGATCTCCCGGTTTGAGAAATACTTATTTCTATTGGTTTCCCTTGTCGTTTTATCGCTCTAAGGATTGGTTTCCATTCTATAGATAGAGTTCTTAAATTTAAAGAGGGGGTTAAAAATTTCTCCTTTGAGAAATTTTTATATATCTCTTTAAGGGTAAAAATACCTTTATTAGTAATAACTTTAGTATCGCCTGAAAAACAGACAGTATGAAAAGCCTCTTTTGATTTTTCAGTACCCACTAAAACATAGGAAGCTGTTCCCATTGTACCGGGAATTATCACTGGTTGACCAACAGAACGGTATTTCTCTGGAATTTCTGGGTGCCCCGGAGGAAAAGCCCGAGTTGCTCCTTTACGATGGACAATTAATTTTATCTTCTGCCCATTTATCTGATGTTCTTCCACTTTTGCTATATTATGAGCCACATCATAAAGCAATTTTAAATTTATCTTTCTTGAGATAACCTTTTGCCAAGCAGAGCGAAGATAATAGGTAATCATTTGTCTGTTGGCCCAAGCAAAATTGCAACTGGCATTCATTGCCTTAAAAAATCTTTGGCCTTCGGGAGAGTTGAAAGGAACGCAAGCTAACTCCCTATCTGGTAATTCTATTCCATACTGGCTTTGAGCCCTCATTACAATTTTCAAATAATCGGTGCAATTTTGATGGCCTAAACCCCTGGAACCAGTATGAATCATTATTACTACTTGATTTTCAAATAGGCCGAAAGCTTTGGCGGTTTCTTCATCATAAATTTCCGCCACTTTTTGAATTTCTGTAAAATGATTGCCTGAACCGAGAGTGCCTACTTGATCCTCGCCTCTTCTTTTTGCCAAATCAGAAACAAAAGAGGCGCCAGCTTCCTCTATCTGCCCTCCAGCTTCACAATTTTCAATATCATCTTTTTCACCATATCCTTTTTCCACCAAATACCTGGCGCCGCCTTCCAAAATTTTATCTATCTCTTCAATGCTTAATTTAATTTTTCTTCCCTTGCCTAACCCTGAAGGAATTTCCTTTTGTATTTCTAAAGCCAAATTCTCTAAATGAGGGCTAATTTCCTCTTTTTCACAGTCAGATTTTAACAACCTCACCCCGCAGTTTGAAACCACAAAATTTTCAGCAATAAAATTATGATCTGGGTGATTGATAGTGAAATCATAAACAAAATCTGCGTATGGAATCTTCTTTATCTTTTCAATCTTATCCCAAACTAATCCCTGATTTCCATAAGCACATTGATTTTTATATTCTTTAAATGAAGGAAAATCAAAAGCAATTCGAGGAGTTCCTCGTTTTTTTCTCACCCCCCATCTTTTTTCCTCAAAAAGAGAATGATAAAGAAATTGGGCAGGGGTGTATTTACTAATATAATCTTCTACATTTTTTTTGAAATCTCCTCTTTTTTGATATAATTTCTGTATTTTTTCTCTTATTTCAGCTCTAAGATTTACTATTTTTAATTTTCTTTTTAAGTAATTAGCTGCTAAACAAGCTTCTTTATGTTTATTTTGATTATATTCATAATTTATAGTTTCAAAAAATCTTATTAAATTTTCAGCTCTTTCTTTTATCTGCAATCTAAATCCTACAGTTTTTCCCTGCTTTCCTGTATATTGATATCCCGGAACTTCCTTAACAGAATAAGTTTCTATTCCAAATTCTTTTAATAATTTGCTAATGTCTTTTAAAAATAATTTTGCACTTCTTTCTAGTCCTTTAACCTTCTGCATATTTAGCTGAGGAGCATAAAAATTATATTTATTTAAGGTAGAGGGGGTAGAAAGTTCTGCACCAAAAAACGAAGCTAAGAATAATCTTTTTTGCCAAAGAGGACAATTAAATATCCATCCTGGGATTCTGTATATTTGATGAGATTTCAAGCCATAAGGAACTCCTAAAGCCACTAATAAAATAGCAAAAGTAGAAGAGCTTACTTTAACACTGTATTCTGTTCTTGAAAATTTATAATTTTTATAAAAAGTAGTTATGGAGTGATCTCTCTCCCTGGAATATATTTTTGATGGTTTAAACCCAATTTTTAAAATATCTTTTTGAATTTGTTTTAAGTCTTCGAGATTACCATAGAATTGAACCACCCCTTTTTTATTATTTATAAAACTAATTACCCCGTCGCCAAAAATATAACCCATTATTTTTAAAATATAAGGCAAAGACGGCGAGTTACACTTCAAAGGTAAAAGATCGCGGCTTTTTATTTGATTTAAAATCTGAGATAAAGCATTTCCTTTGTTGGTCTTATCAAAACTATTTAAGTATTTTTTAAATTGCTTTTCAGCTAAAATAATTTTAGAAGAAGGTTTCTCAAAATTAACCCCTTTAAAAGGATAAATCAAAACATCTTCATCCCCTTTTAAATCTTTTATTTTCTTCATTCCTTTTTGAGTTTGAATTGGATGATCTCCAGTAGCTTTAATTTTTTCTCCTGAAGAAGAAATAATTTGATAAATGATAGGATTATTGTATCGTTTAAAAAACTGAATTATTTTAGAACTATTTATGCCCTGGTTCTGAAAATCTACATTTATTATTTTTTCCTTTTTCCATGTTTGATTTAATTTTTCTATAGAAAGACGAGCTCCATTTTCAAGCAGAACTTTAGTACTTGAAGGAAGACAATTCTGGTCATACCCAATTCCGCCAGGAGAGATTACGCCGGTTGGATACTTTGTTGCCCCTACTCCGCCGATCGCGAAGCCGTATCCGCTGTGAATATCGGGCATAGCCAAAGAATACTTTACAATCCCGGGAAGAGTAGCCACATTAACTACCTGCCTTATGGCATCTTCCTCTATTTCCTGAAGCATTTCTTTTGAAGCGTAAATTCTCGCCGGCACCCGCATATCATTTCTAAAAGAGCGGGGAATTTCCCAAAGATAGTCGGTTAATTTAATTATTTGAGACCTATCAAACATGATAATAAAATAATGATACTAATAAACCTGCCCGCCATATCCTGCGGCTTTAGGCGCTGGCGAGAACGAGGGGCTTCGCTCAGAATGACAGAAGAAGCAACAGGAGAACAGTTCTCCTATATTTCACTTACGGCCTCAGAATGACAGAAGGAAAACACTATTCTATTCGTATAATTCGTATGCATTAGTATATTGGTATCGCCTATTAAACATCAAAAAGTATTATTGCCTCCCAAAGACCTTCTTCATTTTGAACAATATCTAAACCGTGATAAGTTGCCGCTTTTATTTCTTCTTTAAATTCTTTCACTTTTTGGCCTTTTATTGTCCCCCTAATTTTCCGCTCTGTTAATTCTTCTATTTCTATCTCTGAAAAGACTGAATGATAAATATCTGTTTTAGCCAGAACCTCATTTAAAAAATCCACTAATAAAGTATTTTTTTCTGGCGACAATGTTTCAATTTGTTTTTCAATTAGCTGCTCGCCTTTTTTAATATTTTTCCGACCAGCTATTATTAAAGCCATGCCTTTTAAGGCCCCTTGAAATAAATCTTTTTTTGAGGAAGCAGTAATTTTTAATCTTATATCGGCTGGATGCTCTAAAACACTGATTTGATAGCTCATTTCTTTTTATTCTCCTGTCATTTTACTAAAAATATACCTTTCTATCAAGAAAAAGCGGATTAATTTATTAATCCGCTTTTCCCCGTCAAATCAGAAAAAACCACTATTTTTTAGCCTCTTCATAACTTCGCCAGGCCTCTGCGGTCTCTGAAGAAATAATATCTAACTCAGAAAGGATTTTATCCCTTAATTCAATACTCTTTACTGATTTTTCCTCGCCAAAATCTTCCAAAATTTTATTTACCACTGCCTCTGCCAATTCCTCCTGTTTAGCTTCGTCAAGACCAGCCTGAGAAGAAGCGGCTCTTACGGCATTTTTGATTTTTTCTTCATCAAATGGTTCTTCCTGGCCTCCTTTTTTAATTACAATTTCAACCATATTTTTATTTTTTTATTTAATCCGCCAGCTGATGGATTATTTTTTTTCGACCTTTTATTTTGTTTTTTTAAAAAATGACTGCAGTTTTTCTAATTTCCAGCTATTGATGATGTCTTTTTTCGTCGCCCAACCTCGACGGGCTTGGGCAATGCCAAAATTAATAAATCTTAATTGGTTTTGATGATGCGAATCAGTGTTAATAATCATTCTCACTCCAAGCGCCACCGCTTTTCTTATATTTCTATCGTTTAAGTCTAAACGGTCAGGAAAAGCATTGATTTCTAAAGCCACCTGGTATTCTTTGGCAACTCTTAAAATTTTATCAAAATCTATCTGGTATTCATCGCGGCGATTAATCAACCGGCCAGTGGGATGGGAGATAATATTGACATTGGGATTTTTCATCGCCCTGATAATTCTTTCGGTCATCTCATCTTTCGCCATTTTCATCTGGGAATGAACTCCGGCAATAACATAATCTAACTGGGACAAAACCTCGTTATCAATATCCAATAAGCCGTTGTTTAAAATATTGGCTTCGCAACCGTGTAAAATTTGGAATTTAGAATTTTGAATCTTTAATTTAGAATTGAGTTTTTGAATTTCTTTATGTTGGGCTAAAAGTTGTTTTTCATCTAAGCCCTTTTCTATCCTTAAAAACTTGGTGTGGTCAGAAATCCCAAGATATTCATAATTCATTTTTTTCGCCGCCATTGCCATTTGTTCAATTGAATTTTCTCCTCCATCCCAATTAGAATGACAATGGAGATCGCCTTTTATCTCGTTATAGTCAATAATCTTTGGCAGTTGGCGCGCTCTGGCCGCTTCTATTTCCCCGGTATTTTCCCGAAGCTCCGGCTCAATATAATCTAAGCCGATAATCTCGTAGACCTCTTTTTCGGTTTTTCCAGCAACTCTTTTCCCCTTTCTAAAAACTCCATATTCGTTTAATTTCAGCCCTTTTTCCAAAGCAATCTTTCTTGTAATAATATTGTGCTCTTTAGAGCCGGTAAAATATTGGAGCGCGGCGCCAAATTCATAATCTTTAACCACGCGTAAATCAGCATCGATCCCTAAATCAAATCTGACAGATGATTTTTTTAAGCCGTAATCCCAAACTTTAATTATTCCTTCTGTATTGGTAAAAGCATCCATTATTTTTTTAGCGCCGTGGGGATAACCCCTTTTAACTGTTGCCAACAAATCAATATCGCCAATGGTTTCTTTCTTCCGCCTTAAAGAGCCGGCTAAAGAAATCTGTTCTATTTCTTTCGATTTTTTTAATTCCTCAATGATTTTTCCCGCAACTAATAAAGCTTCGGAAATTAAAAATCTCCCCTTTGCTCTTTTTAAAAACTCAATAGCTTGTAAAATATTTCTCTCAGATTTTTCTCCAAAATTCTCTAAGTTTCTAATCTTTCCTCCCTGAGCCGCTTTTCCTAAATCTTTCAAGTTTTTTATTTTTAAATGCTCGTATAGCGCCTTAATTGTTTTTGGCCCCAAGCCTTCCACTAACATTAGCTCATCAAGATTAACAGGAATTTTCTTTTTCTGCTCTTCAAGCTCTTTAATCCTTCCTGTTTTTAAAAATTCAATAATCTTTTCAGCGATACTTTCTCCAACACCAGGAATATTCAGCAATCCCTCTTTGCCTTTCTTTTTATAAATTTGCTCCACGCTTTCAGCCATCGTTTCTAAACCCAAAGCTGCTTTTTGATATGCCTCTGGTTTAAAAGGAACATTATCCATCTTTAAATAAATAGCTATTTGTTGAAAGATATCGGCTAATTGGAAATTTTTATTCATTTTCTTACTATTTTTATTATAGCACAAAAAGATGCTTTGCTCAGGGTAGCATTTACAAAATAGTAAAAATATTGTAGTATTTAAAAAGTACTTTGAAAAAATTAAAACGAAAGGAGTGAAAAAAATGAAAGGTATTTTTGGGGGAGGAATAGTGGTATTAATTATTCTAACCATTATCGGCGTCATAATTAGTACTGGCTTGGTCTGGTTAATTTCCGTAGTTAAGCCAATTATTATTTTCTTTTTTGGGACAGAAGTATCAGCGGTTGCCCAGTATCTGTTTTGCTTCTTATTTATTATTCTCTTGGCTTTAATCTTGGGGTATTTGATTAAGTTCTTGCCAAAAACCCGCTTCGTAAAAAAATACTTATCTTTTACCAACACCAACAAAGCCATCCAGAATAAACCAGTCGTCTTGGTAGAATTCTCCAAGGGAATTTATCTCATTGGCATTGCTGTTGAAAATCAAGAAATTTTTATAGAGAATAAGAGGAAATCCGCCAAGAGAGTTTTTCTGCCCTCATCGCCCGTTCCCTTTACTGGCTGGACTATTATCGTCGAAACCGATAAAATTACTCCCATTGACTTCCGCTACCAGGAACTATTAAGTCTTGTTTCCAGCTGGGGAAGCTTGGGACTAAAACCAATGGTTTATTCACAAAATAATCAAAAAAATTCTTCGCAAAATAATACAAAAAGTTCAAGGTGATGCATCGACGTCAAGCATAGATACGATAGCGATACCTCAAAAATTAGCTAATCAAAAAGCCACTGTTGGAAAATAATAATTTTCTTATCATTGACCAACAATGGCTTTTTTCATTCCTTAATTTTTATTATTTAATCAGTTTTTTGAAGGTTTAGTTTTTGTCTTTAATTTTTTCATCAATCTTGATTTTTCGCGGTTCACCTTATTTTTTTTCATTAAATTAGTTTTTGACGCTTTATCTAACATTTTATATAAACTACTTTCCATTTTTTTTGCCTCCTCTATTTTCCCGTCTTTAATCAACTTTAAAAATTCTTTCTTTGCTTTTCTAAAACTCTCCAATTTTTTAAAATTGGCTTTTCTTTGCTTTTGATTTTTTTTGACAGCTTCTTTTGCGGATTTAGTAATAGGCATAATTAAATTGTTGAATTGTTAAACAGTTAAATTGTTATGAGATTGCCACGCTCGTACCTCCCTTTCTGGGGGGTACTGCTCGCAATGACAGGAAAGGAAATTGTCATCCTGAATCCGCCAACTGGCGGATGAAGGATCCCTGGGTTTATCCCAGATACATGAGTGTAATTCTCGCATTCGCGAGAGATTCTTCGGCCTCACGGCCTCAGAATGACAGAAAAAATTACTTCATTGAGAATTTATTGTAAATTGTAAATTAAAAATTGAAAATTGAGAAACTAAGATTATTATTACATTATTTGTGTAAAAAATCAACTAAAAACATCTCCAAACCCATCTTTCCGTCAATACTGCCTCCTTTTATTTTTTTATCATAGTCAAGAAGAGCTAAATATGTAGATTTTAATGTCTCCAAAGGAATCATTTTTGATAAAGGCAATAATTTCCTAAAAACATAGGGATGGATTGAACTGGGTTTGAAAGAGCTCGTTTTAATCATCAGTAAATTGCGAAATTCAAAAATAATCATTTTTAAAATATATAAAGGATGAAGCCCTTGGTTTAATAATGTTTCAAACAGCCAAAAAACCCTTTTTTCGTCTCCTTTGACTAAATAATCCAAAAAAACAAAAATAGTGCTTGACAACGGCAGAAACAAATTGGCCTCAACCAACTCTTTATCCACGACCCCTTTTTTAATTAAAGATAGTTTTTTCAAAGAATGGTAAATTGAGCCGGTATCTGAAGAAAAGCTTACAAGTATTATCTGCCGAGCTTCTGGAGATAATTTTAAACCCAATTTTTGTTCTTCCCCCATAGTCCATTTTACTAATTCATTTTTTTTCAGCAATGAGAATTCTTTTGTCCCCTCGGCTTTTTCTTTTAACCATTTCTCTAAGGAACTCTTTCCAACTTCGCCATTCTCATAAAAAATAATCATCAAATCTTTGGCTTTATCCGCTTTATATTCTTTCAAAATATCCAAAAGGTCATTGCGAAATTTAATATTTGTATTCTGAAAAACATTTTTTAATATCATTAAACGACTGCCGGAAAAAAGCGTTTTAGTTTTTAGCGCTTCTTCTAAGGTAAAAATATCAGGAGAACTTACTACGTTATCAGAAAAATCATAATAAAAAATAGCGGGGGTTTTGTTTTGATAAAACTCTTTGACTTGAAGAAAGTATCTTCCAGAGCGAAAAGAATCTTTGCCGTAAATAAAATAAAGCATAAAAGCAAATTGCTAAATTAACAAATGGATTGGCACTTGGGGCAGTAAAAAGTAGCCCGGCCTTTCTCTAAAGTTCTTTTTATCGGCGACCCGCAACGAGAGCATTTTTTTTGATGATAAGCTTTTAAGAATTTGCCATAACCGCCCATTTTGCCTTTTGTGTCCCGATACATCTCATCATTAATGGTAGAACCCCTCAATTTTATTGCTTCTTCTAAAATTTCCTTCATCGCCTTATAAATTCCTCTTTTTTCTTTTTGAGACAATGATTTTATATCCTTAAAAGGGCTTACTTTCGCCTTCCATAAAATTTCATTGGCATAAATATTTCCGATTCCGCTAACAACACTTTGATCCATTAAAATATTTTTAATTTTACCGCTTCTCTTTTTAGCCAAAACTTCGTTAAAAGATTCAAAAGTAAAATTTTTTGCTATTGGCTCTAAACCTAATTTTTTGATTTCTTTCAAGGTTTTTATTTTCTCTGTTTTATCCAAAATAATTTTTGCAAATTTTCTTAAATCTGACAGCGCCAAATAATTCCCGTCGCTTAATTTCATTTTAAAATGGACATAAGGATCTTTGGCGACAAGACAATTCTCACCTACTAAAATCCTGCCCGTAAGTTTCAAGTGAATTAGTAAACTCCAACCGCCACTTAAATAAAAAATTATATTTTTCCCTTTCCTCTTGACCTGTAAAATTGTTTTACTCTCAACTATCTTCTTAAAATTTTGCTGATTGATTTCTCCTTTTAATAATTTTGAATAATCAAACCAAACCTTTTTAATTTTCAAGCCCTTAATTTTTTTATTTAATTGGCGAACAATTGTCTCTACTTCTGGCAATTCAGGCATTTGATTATAAATAATTAAATAACGATGCTAAAAATTTCAATTTACAATTTCTAATTTACAATTTTCATTGAATTTACCCGCTACATTAGTGTGATTCTCCTCGCATTCGCGAGAGATTCTTCGGCCTTACGGCCTCAGAATGACAGAAGGAGACGAGAGATTCTTCCTTGTCCGCCGTAGCTTTAGCGAAGGCGGGCTTGCCCGCCATAGCCTGCGGTTTTAGACGCTGGCGAAGGCGGGGGCTTCGTTCGCAATGACAGGAAAGAAAATTGACAAAGAATATTGGGACGTCCGACGTCGTTAATTTACGACGCGATGAAATATAGGAGAACTGTTCTCCTATATTTCACTTACGACCTCAGAATGACAAAGAATGTTTGGAAGTCCGACTTCCAAACATTGAATCATTGAATCATTGATTTTATTGCGAGGGAATATAGTCAGGGTCGGTAGGCAAAGTAAAAGTGAAAATAGATCCTCTATTTATTGCTGACTTCGCCCAAATTTTTCCTCCATGCCTCTCAATAATATTCTTTGCCAAATATAAGCCCAAACCAATACCACTTGTCTGTTCTTTCAAAGCCTCTTTAGATCTGAAAAATTTGGTAAATAATCTTGAAAGATCTTCTGACGACATTCCCTTTCCAGTATCTTCCACAGAAATCATAATAAATGGCTTATTCTCCATCGGCTCTATTCTAATCCTTACCTCGCCATTTTGGACATTATATTTTATAGCATTATCAACTAAAATTTCTAAAACTAACTTGATTCTTAAAGGATCCATTACAAACGGCGTCAATTTAAATTCCGGCCGATAGAATATTAATTTAATATTATTCTGCTGGGATAGAGGCTCAAATTTTATAAGGGTCTCCTCTATAATTTTTTCTATATCCGCCATAACAAACTGAAAGCCAAATCTTCCCTCTTCAATCTGAGCGGCGTTTAATAAAGTTTCCACTGTTTTTAAACTTTCTTCTATTGCTTTCTTGCCATCACTCAAAAGCTTTTCCTGTTCGTTAGTTAAAGGACCTATTTCCTTATTAGCCAACATTTCTAAAATCCAAGCCAATCCAGACATTGGTGTTCTTAATTGATGAGCGACAACCGTGATAAAATCCGATTGAGTTTTCTTTAAAAGCTCCTCTTTTGTTAAATCATGGATAATTCTTAGAAATCCATATACTTTACCTTTTTCGTCAATAACTTTAGTGGTTACTATTTCTAAAACTAATTCCTGCGGCTGAAAAAATTTTATTTTTATTTTTTCAGGATAGGTATCAATCGTTTTTTCCAAAACAACCGGCGCTAAACTTGGAAAAATTAATTTTGTTAAAAGGCCGAAGCGACTGTCATTGCTTAATTCCGGGGTAATAACTTTCCCAATAAGCTCTTTCTTGCTCAAACCGAGAAATTTCTCCATTGCCTCATTCACTAAAACAATTTCAAAATTCTGGGTGTAAGAAACAACTGGATCATTAATACTGGCAATAATGGCGTTTATTTGATTTCTTTCCACATCCAAACGGTCAATATTGTCAACGGCGTTTAAAAAGAGAACGGCAATGAAAAAGTAAAATACTATTAGGCCAATGCTAATGAGGAAATTTAAAGGCTGTTCAAACCAAAGAAAATTAAAAATTATTTGAACTATTAAAATAGCCCCAAAAAACCAGTAAGCCAAGAGGTGAGGCGACAAAAAATGTTTTTTAAGTTTTTGAAAAAACCCTTTCATAAAATTAAGATTCTAATACTTTCATCTCCCCCCAATTCTTTCCTGCCCTTACTTCCGCTTTTAAGGGCAGATCTAATTCAACAACTGTTTCCATTATTTTTTTAAAAAACGGCGCTAACTCTTCTATTATCTCAAATTTAATTTCCAGTATCAACTCATCATGAATTTGGACTAATATCCTCGCTTTTTCTTCCAGATTATTGGTAACAATAAAATCTTGAATTTTTATCATTGCCATTTTTATAATATCTGCCGCTGATCCCTGAATAGGCATGTTTAGAGCGATTCTTTCCTGCTCTTTGGCTGTTCGTCCGAAACCGCCCAAAAGAGGCAATAATCTTTTCCGGCCAAACATCGTTTGGGCATAACCTGTTTCTTTTGCTATTTCTAAGCTGGCATCTAAATAATTTTTTAATCCGAAGAATTGGGAAAAGTATTTTTCTCTAAAAATTTTCGCTTGCTCTAAAGAAATTTTAGCTGTTTCGGCAAAGGATTTATCGCCCATTCCATAAATAATTCCAAAATTTAAGGCCTTGGCTTGATTTCTCATTTCAAGTGTCACCTTTTTTTCCGGAATATTGTGGATATAAGCGGCGGTCATTAAATGTATATCTTTATTCTCTTTAAATATCTCTATCATCGTCTTATCTTGGGAAAGATGAGCCGCTAACCGCAACTCTATCTGGGAATAATCAAAAGATACTAAGTGGAAATATTCCTCGGCAACAAAAGCTTGCCTTATCTGGCTCATAAAATGCCCCCCCTGAGGAATATTTTGTAAATTAGGCTTTTCCGAAGAAAGGCGGCCAGTTGCTGTCCCTGTTTGGTTCCAAATTGTATGAATTCTTTTTGTCTGATTATTAATAAATCCCGGGAGCGTTTTTAGAAAAGAATTTTTTAATTTTTCCAAAGCTCGGTATTTTATCAGTAAAGGAACTATTGGATG
>JBAZEI010000012.1:17299-17870 GCA_041654015.1 Minisyncoccota bacterium
CCCCATACTTGTCTTTTTAACTTTTCCTGCACAAATTTTTAATCTCTCAAACAAAACTGCTGACAATTGCTGAGGAGAATTGATGTTAAAAACTCCATCGGCCATTTGATAAATTTGTTTTTCTAAATTGCTAATCTCTCCCTCGTTTAATTCTAAAAGGTTTTGCAAAAGTTTTTCATCTACTAAAATACCATTTTCCTCCATCAAAGAAATTAGAGGTATCAAAGGCCTCTCTATTTTCTCCCAAACATTTTCCAACTGCAAAATGTTTATCTTTTTTTCTATTGACTCCCAAAGAGGAACCAATAAAGACAAAGAATTTTCAAATAAAGGCGCTGTTTCTTGTTTTAGAAAAAATTTTTCTAAAGAAGAAATCGTGTAATTTTTCCTGTCTGGATCAAGAAGCCAAGCTAATATCTTAATGTCTTCAATTAAAACCGGCGGCAATTCTTTTAGTTCTTCAAAAATAATTTTAGCTTCAAAACTTATTATTTTTTTTGTTTGCCAATCAATCTTTTCTGAAAAAAAATCATTAAAAAATCCTTTTGGCAAATAAAATAAACTCTTATCC
>JBAZEI010000013.1:0-11416 GCA_041654015.1 Minisyncoccota bacterium
TGCTCCATGATATTGGTAAAGCGGTGGACCAGGAAATAGAAGGAACCCATTTGGAATTAGGCAGGCGAATACTGATGAAGTACAATATGCCTCAAGAAATTATAAAAGCAATGCAATCTCACCATGGCAATTATCCGACGGAAACAACGGAAGCCGCGATAGTGAATGCGGCTGATGCTATTTCTGCTTCACGGCCCGGAGCGAGAAGAGATTCTATAGAGGCCTATCTAAAGAGATTAGCCAACATAGAAGAAATAGCTTCTTCTTATAAGGGAGTAGAAAAAGTTTATGCGGTTTCCGCCGGAAGAGAAGTTAGAGTTTTTGTCCATCCAGAGAAAATAGATGACTTGGAAGCTGCTAAATTGGCTAAGGATATAGCCAATCGTTTAGAAGAAACGTTAAAATACCCGGGGGAGATAAAGGTGACTGTTATTCGAGAGACAAGGGCGATTGAAATAGCCAGATAAAGGCAAGGGGTTTACTTTGCTTGGTTTTTCTGATATAATGGCAGAAAGTAAAATTTTATTAAAAAGGTCGAGCCCCCTCTAAATAAATTCTAATTTAAAGGGAATATTTGAAAAATTTTTATTATGACAAAAGAAGGATTAATTGACGCTATTGTGAATAAAATTGGCTGCTCTAAAAAAGACGCCGGAGAGGCGTTAGACGCTGTTTTGGATTCTATTACTAAATCTTTAGTTTCTGGGGATACAGTAACAATAACTGGCTTTGGCACTTTTTCTGCTAAAAAGAGAGCCGCCCGATCAGGAGTTAATCCTAAGACCGGTGAAAAAATCCAGATTCCAGCAATGACAGTTCCTAAATTTAAAGCAGGCAAAGGACTTAAAGATGCAGTAAAATAATAATTATCGTTGATATAGTTTTTTAATTTTAAAATCCCGGCTAAATAGCCGGGATTTTAAAATCACAATCTTATTGTTTTTTTAGTCTTTGTTCTTTATTGGACTGAACCGTTTTTTTTAAGGTTCTTTAAGGATAAAGAAATTTTGTTATTTTCAATTGCGATAATTTTTGCCTCCTTTATTTCGCCTTCTTTTAAGATTTCATTGATATTTTGAGGTAAAGGGTCGGCGATTTCTGATAAGTGGATTAACCCATCAATTCCAGTATCCTCTAATTTAGCAAAAGCGCCAAAATCAACGATTTTAGTAATAATTACTCTGACAATATCTCCAACATTATATTTTTTAACGAGATTTTTTATTTTATCTTTTTCTACGAGTTTTTCAGAAAGAATTAACTTATCAGTTGCTGGGTCAAAATCCAATATTTTGACTTCAATTTCCTGTCCCACTAACAATTTTAATTTTTCTAAAATTTGAGTTTTTTTCCCTTCTTCAACTTTTGGATAATGTTCTGTAGATAGTTGAGATGCTGGCAGAAATCCTTTGATATCTTTAACTTTACCCATTAAGCCTCCGGTATTGGCTTCTAAAATTGTAAAAGGAAAACTTTCATTTTTATTCTTGTATTCTTTTATAATCTCCCAAGATTTTTTCTTTTCCAAATTTTCTAAAGCTAAATCAATTAAACCTTCTTCATTGTTCCAATCAAGGATTCTGACTAAAATCTTGTCGTTTGGGGAAAGGTTTTTGATGTAATTTTTGGCTCCCATATATTCCATTCCCTCAATAACTCCGGTGCCATAAGGGGAAAGGTCTACTAATAATGATTTTTCTTTCTTTTCCAAAACAGACCCTTCAATTAAGGAGCCAATAGTGGGAAGCGGAAGAGCATTGTTTTTCTTTAAAGTGGGCATGAAATAAATTTTATGTGCCTGGGCGGTGAATCGAACACCGGACGCCAGCCTCTTCAGGGCTGCGCTCTACCACTGAGCTACCCAGGCCTCTAGAGAGATTATAGTTTATCATATATTAATCTAATAATGCAACAATAACAGAAAATCTTTTAAATATTCTATTTTGAGTGGATTATTCTTAAATTAGCATGAAGATTTCTCGCCGCCTGCCGTGGCGAAAATAATCCTTTGTAATTTGCCTGCCCCGTAGGGAGCCGAAGGTTCTTCAATCCGCCTAAAAGCGGCTTCGCCGCGTTCTTTGATGATTTTAAGTTTTTTTGACCGGAAACTAATCAGTTAAATTAGTATATTCGCTTCGTTCAAAAGAATCTATCAAATATTTATCTCCGCTTTTAATTACCGTTAAGGTTTCATCAAAATACCCTATCTTACCTTGGCCAGTATATTCTTCGTAAATTCTGAGTTTGAATTTAAATTGGGTGGTATCTAATTGCTCCGTTTCTATAATCTCAAAATCAGCAAGATGAGGATTAGAAAGGCCGGTTATTCGGGAAAGATATTGTCCTTTGGCATTGTCGGTAAGCCAGGAAAGAGCTAACTCTTGATTTCTTTGGATGAGAGATTCCATAAAGGCAACGACCGCAGATTCAGCCAAACGCTTTTCCTTTGACTCCCCAATTATATCATAGCAGCCTTCTTTATCGTGAACTCCATCAAATCCTCTAATTTCGTCGCATGCCTCTCTTGCCTTTTCTACATCATAAAAAGAAACTACCTGGGCAATGTACTCAAAACAGCTGTCTTTTTTAGGAACATCCTCCATTTCTCTACATAATTGCATTGCTTTTTCAAAATTGGAGCTTTCGGGGTCAGAGGAAATAATATTCATCATCTCATAAAAATTACAGATATTCTTTTTGTAGATGAGCCTGCATTTAGTATTGGAATCTAAAGAAAACCAAACGCCAACTAATATAGCCATAAACAAAAATAAAGTGATGACGATTTTTAAAAATATTTTCATAAGTGGGCAGTATAGGACTCGAACCTATGGCCTCATGAATGTAAGTCATGCGCTCTGACCAACTGAGCTAACTGCCCTTAGAACTGTGGACCCGAGGGGGCTCGAACCCGCGACCTCGTCGATGTAAGCGACGCGCTCTAACCAACTGAGCTAATCACCCTTTATTTTCATTTAAAGGTGTGGGGGCAAGGCTGAGCTAACTGTCCTTTTAAAGAAGTGGACCCGGCGGGACTCGAACCCGCGATCTTTAGTATGCCATACTAATGCTTTTCCTCTAAGCTACGAGCCCTTATTTTTTCCAATAAAAGTTTTGCGATTTCCTCTAGCTCTAACTGAATATGAGAGCCTGCGCAATAGATAACACAAACTCCATGGTAATCTTTCTTTTTAGTTTTTTTGTTTTTAGTTCTGGGGTCCGGTTTAGTTTTATAAAAATTTTTTTGAGGGATTCCGGTAATACCTGACCAATATTTTTCAAGTTCGCGAATATTTTGATCAGCACGATAAGATATTCTACACTTAAGCTGACTTAGTTTAATCTTATAGCATTTTTCTATCAACGAAATATATAGAAGAATTATTTGAGGATCAGAACTTCCCAGCAGTAGTCCAGAATGGCCTTTCCATTTCGCACCTTCACCGAGATAGAGCATAGCTAGAGCTATTTTTAAGTTTTCTATATTAAATTTTTTAAGAACTTTTGTAGCTTCTTGTCGTACTTTATCTAAGAAAAGTTCGCGTTTCCGTCGCATTGAAGCCCACGCCATTGCTTGTGCTTTTGTAAAATTTTTATAATTGAGTTCTCGAATTTTATCAGTATACCAGTTCGGTAGAATAACGTTCTGGCACCAATTAGAAAGCGTGCTCTTCGGTATAGGCTCATTTAAAGCCTGTTTTATTTCGGTGTAAGTTTTACCCTTAGATCGTAATTTACGAACTTTTTGACGAATAGTTGTTTTTACCATTCTTTAATTGTACTCCAAAATACTTCAATGTGCAAGGTAATTCTAAATTAATGCTAAGGTATTTTGCTTCTATACCACGGCCTCCCCATGATTTAAATCTTATCAGCTATTGTTTTAACTTTCAAGAAAAATCTGAATTTCTTTATTTATTTTAATAAATAAACATGGTATTATTACTTTGTATGCAGTATTAAGTATAATCAATAGAATTAAGATACAAGGATACAAGAGACAATAACCAAACAATATTCAATAACCAATTTTACAATATTCAAATAGTTTGTATCTTGTAATTTGTTTCTTGTTTGTATCCTTGCATCTTGTTGCTTGTAACTTGTTTTAACTCTTGATTTTTATTATGAAGCTTACACCTAAACAAATTGAGAAATTATCAATAACTATCCGCAAAGAAATTATAGAGATGCTTTTAAGAGCGGGGTCTGGGCATTGCGCTGGGCCCTTAGGCGCGGTTGAATTATACGCCAGCCTTTATTTCAGCGGCATTTTAAAATATGATTTTCAAAAACCTGATTGGGAGGATAGAGACAGAGTGGTTATCTCCCATGGCCATTATGCGCCTTTAATTTACGCAGTTTTAGCTCATGCCGGATATTTTCCTTTAAAAAAATTAAAAACCCTGAGAAAATTAGGCAGTCAGTTACAGGGACATCCCCATCGTTTGTCTCTGCCAGGAATAGAAACTTCATCTGGCCCGGTAGGAGAGGGTTTATCTCAGGCAGTAGGCATGGCTTTGGGAGGAAAATTAGACAACAAGAAATACCAAGTATATTGTTTTATGGGAGATGGTGAACAAGATTGTGGCAATACTTGGGAAGCAGTAATGGCGGCAAATAAATATGGTTTAGATAATTTAACAGCCATTATTGACAGAAATAATATCCAAATTGATGGTTTTACAGAGAAAGTAATGCCTTTAGAGCCATTAAAAGAAAAATATGAATCTTTTGGCTGGAAAGTTTTAGAAATTGATGGTCATAATGTTCCCGAAATTATAAAGGCTCTGAATGCCTCAAAATCTATTTTTGTGAAACCGGTAGTTATTATCGCCCACACTATTCCGGGCAAAGGAGTAGATTTTATACAATGGGAGTATGAGTGGCATGGTAAAGCGCCCAGTTCAAAACAAGCAGAGGAAGCGTTGCGTCAACTGCGAAGTTTAGAAGGAAAAATTAATTCAGAATTAGATTAAGTTTTTCCGCCAGTTGGCGGATTGCCTTTTCATTTTTTGAATTTTACTATTATGCTCAATCCTAAAATTAAATTTAATCCCAAGATTTTTACTGAAGAAATTGAAAAAGTTTCTCCCCGTGATGGTTTTGGAGAAGGCCTCTGTTTAACAGGGGAAATGAATGAAAGAGTGGTTGTTTTATGCGCTGATGTCAGTGAATCTTTAAGAATGCATTTGTTTAAAAATCGTTTTCCGGAGAGATTTTTTGAAGTTGGAATAGCCGAACAAAATCTCATAGGCATCGCCTCAGGTCTTGCCGCGGTAGGTAAAATACCTGTTGTTGGCAGTTATGCTGTTTTTTCTCCTGGAAGAAATTGGGAGCAGATTAGAACCACGATTTGTTATAATGAGCAAAAAGTGATTCTTGTTGGCTCCCATACCGGTTTAAATGTGGGGCCTGACGGCGCCAGCCATCAGGCGTTAGAAGATATCGGCTTAATGAGAGTTTTGCCAAATATGGCAGTTGTCTGCCCTGCAGATGCTTTAGAAGCCCGGAAAGCTATTCTCTCAGCAATTGAATACAAAGATTCAGTATATATTCGTTTAGCTCGGGAAAAATCACCGATTTTTACAACTGAAGAAACGCCTTGGGAAATTGGAAAATCTCAAGTTCTCTGGTTGCCAAATGAAGGAGAACAGTTCTCCTTCATTACTATTTTTGCTTGCGGATATTTAGTTTATAAGGCATTGGAAGCTGCTAAGGAGTTAGAACAAGAAGGGATATCAGTAACAGTTATAAATAATTCGGCTATCAAACCCTTAGATAAAGAATTAATTTTAAATTGGGCTAAAAAATCAAAAGCCATTATTACTTTGGAAGAGCATCAGGTTGCCACTGGCATGGGTTCAGCCATAGCGGAATTTTTAAGCGAAAATTATCCTTTGCCTATTAAATTTATGGGAGTGAAAAACCAGTTTGGCGAGAGTGGCAAGGCGGAAGAACTGATAGAAAAATATGGTCTTGGCAAAAAAGCAATAAAACAAACAGTAAAGGAAATTCTAAATTCTAAATTTGAAATTTAAAATGGATTTCAAATGATTTAATTTAAAAATTAAGAAATTTAGATTTGATTAAAAATTGTGTCTACTATATTTGATATAATTACAATTGGTTCGGCAACCCGCGATGGTTTTTTCCAAGATATTAATTTTGTGCCGGTTGAAGGAGATTGCTTTGTAACCAACAAAGGCATCTGTCTTCCTTTGGGAACTAAGATAAAGGTTCCTAAAGTTCACTTTCTTACTGGAGGGAGTGCCACAAATACCGCTGTTACTTTTGCTCGCCAAGATTTAAAAACAGCGATTATTTGTCGAGTAGGAAACGATGTCTCAGGGGAAACTATTGTTAGAGAATTAAAAGAAGAAAATATTGAGACGAGGTTTATTCAGGAAGATTATTCCACGCCTACTGCTTATTCAGTGATTTTTTTAACATCCTCAGGAGAAAGAACGATTCTTTCTTATAAAGGTTGCGCGGAAAAAATTACTATCTGGGAAATTCCATTAGAAAAAATAAAAACCCGTTGGTTTTGCCTCGGTTCCTTGGGAAAAGAAAAAAATATTTTAAAACAAATAATCCAATGCGCCCTTTCAAAAAATATTAAATTGGCAATAAATCCTGGCTGGCGGGAATTGGAATGGCTTAAAAAAAATCCAAAATGGATAGATAAATTTGAAATATTTATTTGCAACCAAGAAGAAGCGGCTTACTTCACAGATATTCCTTATACGAAAGAGAAAAAAATCTTTCAAAAATTAGATAACTTAGTTAAGGGAATTGTTGTAATGACCAAAGGGCAGAATGGTTCAACCATTTCTAACGGAAAGCATCTTTGGAAGGTTGGAATTTTTAACAAAAAAGTGGTTGACACGACTGGGGCTGGAGATGCTTTTGCCGCTGGATTTATTTCGGTTTTTGTCAAGAATAAAAAAAATAACAGCCAGAAAATTGAAGAAAAAATTGAAGAAGCAATTCGGGTAGCCAACGCTAATGCCAGTTCTGTGGTGGAGCACATTGGAGCCAAGAAAGGTATCCTTTATAAAAAAGATTTAAGACAAAGGAAGTTTAGCTTATCCAATATCAGGATTAAAAAAATTACTTTGTAATTATGATTAAGGATTGAAATCATAATCGCGGTTAAGGATTGAAATCTTATTGAAAAAACCGTCGCACAGGCCGAGCGGGCATGGTTTCCGCCAGCTGGCGGAAGAGAGAGGCCGAGCGCGAGCGCAAATTTCTCGCTGGGAAATTTGATAGCGTGTTTTTGAAATAAGATTTCAATCCTTAGATCCTTAACCCTTAGATTCTTAACAAACATCACTAACAAAAAAATATGAACAATAATTTATTGCAGCCATTTTTAAAAAACGGCAAGGTGCTTTTGTTGGCTTACGATCATGGGCTTGAACTTGGTCCCGAGACCTTAACAGGGCAGAGTATTGATCCAAAATATATTTTGGATTTAGCTGTGAAAGGAGGATATACTGGCATTATTTTACAAAAAGGAATTGCCGAAAAATATTATTATGGCGCCGATTATCAAAAAAAGATCTCGCTTATATTGAAAATTAACGGAAAAATTAATGTTTCTCAAAGCAAAGACCCATATCCTTCACTTAATTGTTCTGCTGAATATGCTAAAAAATTAGGCGCTAAAGCGATTGGCTATACCATTTATTTAGGGAGTGAGCAGGAAGCAAAAATGCTTGAAGAATTTGGCCGGGTTCAAGAAAGAGCTCGCCAATTAAATATGGCAGTTATTGCTTGGGTTTATTTAAGAGGCCCTTTTATAAAAGACGAGCATAATCCTAAATTAATAGCTTATGCTTCTAGGGTGGGATTAGAGTTAGGCGCTGATATGATAAAAATTAAATACCCAGGTTCTGAAGAATTTTTTAGAAAAGCAGTTCAAGCAGCCGGAAAGACAAAAGTCGTTTTGGCTGGGGGGCCGAAGTTAGATGAAGATAAATTTTTAGAAATAATTGAAGTCGTGATGAGAGCTGGCGCTGTTGGTGTTGCTGTTGGCCGCAATGTTTTTCAAAATCAGGATCCTTTATCAATGACAGAAAGGATTAAAAAAATTGTATTTTCAGATTAAGGTTGTTTTGGAGGGTTGGCAGAATGGCATTGCGCCGCTTTCGAAAAGCGGTGGGCGAAAGCCCTTAGAGGTTCGAGTCCTCTACCCTCCGCCATTTGTTTAAAAATATGGAGAAAAATTTTTACATTACCACTACTTTGCCTTATGTTAATGCCAACCCTCATTTGGGGCATGCCTTAGAATTTGTCCGGGCTGATGTTATCGCCAGATACAAAAAAATGCTCGGCTTTGATGTTTTTTTTAATACTGGAACCGATGAACATGGCCAGAAGATATGGAATGCGGCAATAAAAGAAAATGCAAAAGTTGAAGATTATGTCAGAACAAATGCTCAAAAATTTAAAGATTTATTAAAAGATCTTAATATTTTAGAAGATGTCCATTTTATTCGCACTACTGACCCAAGACACATAAGAGGCGCTCAAAAATTATGGGAAATTGTGTCCCAAAACGGTTTTATTTACAAAGCAAATTATAAAGCTAAATATTGTATTGGCTGTGAGCTTGAAAAAACAGATTCAGAATTAGTAGATAACAAATGTCCCGAGCACCCCAATTTAGATATTGTGGAAATAGACGAAGAAAACTATTTTTTTAAATTTTCCGCTTTTCAAAAAAAACTATTGGATTTTTATTCTTCACGGCCTGATTTTGTCATTCCAGAATCAAGGATGAATGAAATTGTGTCTTTTGTTTCTAAAGGATTGCGTGATTTCTCAATTTCTCGTTTAAGAAAAAAAACGCCTTGGGGAGTGCCAGTGCCTAAAGACAAAGAACACGTAATGTATGTTTGGTTTGACGCTTTGGCAAATTATATTACTACTCTTGGCTGGCCAGAAGATAGAGCCCAATTTAATAAATTTTGGGTAAATGATACACCAACGCAGTATTGCGGCCAGGATAATTTGAGGCAACAAGCCGCAATGTGGCAGGCAATGCTAATGGCAGCAGGATTGCCTTTAAGCCACCAGATAGTAATTAATGGTTTTGTTACTGGCGCCGGAGGAGTCAAAATGTCAAAAACATTAGGCAATATAATAGATCCCGAAAAACTTATCACCTATTATGGCCCAGATGCTCTCCGTTATTATGTTGTCCGCCATATTCACCCTTGGGATGGCTCCTCAGTTAGTTATGAGTTATTTCACGAGGCCTACAACGCTAATTTGGTAAATGGATTAGGCAATCTTGTTTCACGTATTTTAACAATGGCAGAAAAATATCTTTTAAATCCAGTTAGTATTTTCCAAGAAAATTTGCCAGAAGAATGGCACAAAAATTTAGAATCTTTTAGAATAGATTTAGCTTGCGATTTTATTTGGAAGAAAATATCAGATTTGGATAAATCTATTAATGAAGATAAAGCTTTTAAAATAGCCAAAGAAGATGTTGAAAAAGCAAGAAAATTGATAAGCCGATATGTAAAAGAACTGTCAATAATTGCCAAGATGTTAGAGCCAATTTTGCCCCAAACAAGTTTAGAAATTCAGAGGTATATCTCCTTGAATAAAAAACCAATGCCAATGTTTTCTCGGAAAGAAATGATTAGATAATCGTAATTTATCCTTTGGCTAGAACTAATCCGATTATTTTCTTGGCGCCGTGTTTTTTTAAAACGCTTGCCGCTTCTTGCATTGTTGCTCCCGAAGTATAGACATCATCAACTAAAATGATCAATTTATTTTTTAGAAGAGCGACTTTATCTAAGGCTATTTGAAAAATGCCCTCCACATTTATTTTTCTTTCACTAAAATTAGGAATTTTTGCCTGAGAAGGATTATTTCTGTTTCTAAATAAAATTTTATTATCTAAGTTTAGAGCAAAATGCGAGCTGATATTTTGAGCCAATAATTCAGATTGATTAAATCCTCTTTCTTTTTGTTTTTTGAGATGAAGGGGGATAGGAATTATTAAAATATTTGCCTCATTAATTTTTGACCCTTCAAGAGCCGAAATAAACATAGTTTCTTTTAAAAATTTTATCATTAAATCTGATAATGGTTTTTCAAGGGAAGCAATGGATTGATATTTAAATAAATGAATCGCTTCTTTTAGAATAGGGTTTTTATAAAAAGATGCAATGCCTAAGGCGATGATGGAGTTATTTTTTGAACAGCAATATTTAGAAAAATCATAAACCCTTTTTTGACAAATGGGGCAGATAAAAGAATGATTTACGGGGATATTTTTTTGGCAATTTTGGCAAAGAGGATATTGCTTAGTTTCTTTTTTACAAAAGCAGCACTGCCAAGGGAAGATTATATCCAAAAAGGCATTCCAAAGAAAAAGTAAAAAATTTAAAAAACGGTGGGGCATAATAATAATTTACAATTTACAATTTTTAATTTTCAATTGTCATTGAGAAGCGCCGAGAGGCGGTGAAACAATCTCTCTAAGATATCTGAAACAAGTTCAGGGATCCTTCGTCACTTCGTTCCTCAGGATGACAATTTCCTCTTCTGTCATTCTGAGGCCGACTTCCGCCTTCGCTAAAGCTACGGCGGACAAGGAAGAATCTCTCGCGAATGCGAGAATTACACTTAAGAATTATAAAATTAGAATTTTTGTGTATCTTGTATTTGAGAAAATACATACTATATTATATAATATAGTTATAATATAGTATAGTTATAGAGTAAAACTTATGGCTTTAAATTTATTGAAGAAAAATCTTTATTTAGGAATAGACATTGGCACTACTTCTATTAAATTGGTGGAACTGCGAAAATTAAATAACATGATGGAATTGACCAATTACGGAATTTTAGAAAAATACGGCCATTTAGAGAGAATTAATGACGCTATCCAAACGAATAGTTTTAAATTGCTTGAAGAAAGCACCTCTTTGCTTTTAAAAGAATTGATAGAAAAAACAAAAACACAAAATCATAAGGCCTTTATGGTTTTGCCAAGCTTTTCTGGGTTTATTTCCTTGATGGAATTTCCAGAGATGCTAGATAAAGAAATTGCTAAAGCTGTTAAATTTCAAGCCGGTCAATATGTTCCGATGCCTCTTCAAGAAACAACTTTGGACTGGCAAATTATTGAAAGAGAGGCCGGAAAGATTATTGTTCTTTTGATGGCAGTGCCGACGGATACAATCCAAAGGCATATTCGCAGCGCTGAATTGGCAAGGATAAATTTAAAAGGATTGGAATTGGAAAATGTGGCTGTTGCTCGTTTATTTGGAAAACAAGAAAAAAGTCCTGCTGTTTTGGTTGATATTGGCGGAAGAAGCACCTCTATAAGCATAATGGATAAGGGGTTCTTAAGAGCCAGCCATAGTCTAGATACTGCTGG
>JBAZEI010000014.1:0-10182 GCA_041654015.1 Minisyncoccota bacterium
GTAAAAAGTTCTTTTAACGCAGAGAACCTGCCGGTAAAAGCAGGAATGACAGCTGAATTAGTCATTATTGTTAATTCTAAAGAAGATGCCTTATTTATTCCCCGAAGAGCAGTTCTTGAAAGAGAAGGAAAGGCATTAGTGAGGGTTCCTGTAGAAAACGAGGAAGGATTTGAGGAAAAAGAAATAGAAACTGGAATAAGAAGTCCTGAAGGAAATATTGAAGTTTTATCAGGGCTGGAAGAAGGAGATGAAGTAATTACTTATATTAATAATAAAAAGTAATATATTTATATATTAATAATAAAAAGTAATATATTTATATTTACCCGAAGAGAACAAATGTTGTTTGAAATAGAAAATCTCTACAAAATTTATGGCGATGATGGTGTTAAGACCCCGGCCTTGCAAGGGGTTTCTTTTAAAGTTTCCGAAGGAGAATTTGTTTCTATTATGGGACCTTCAGGTTCTGGCAAATCAACCTTAATGCATATAATGTGTTTTTTAGACAGACCAACGCGAGGTGTTTGTAAATTTGAAGGCAAAAGTATGGATGATTTTGATGATGATGAATTGGCGAAAATAAGGAATAAAAAAATGGGTTTTGTGTTTCAATCATATAATCTCTTGCCAAAAACCAGTGTTTTTGACAATGTGAGATTACCTTTGATTTACGCAGGTTTTTCTAGAGAAGAGGAAAACAAAATGGTGGAAGAGGCATTAAAGGCTGTCGGTATTTTTGAGAGAGCTTCTCATTTGCCAAATCAACTTTCTGGAGGCGAGCAGCAAAAAACAGCAATTGCCCGGGCAATTGTCAATCATCCGGCTGTGATTTTTGGCGATGAGCCAACCGGTAATTTGGACAGCAAAGCCGGACAGCAAATAATGGCTATTTTTCAAAAACTTAATGATGAGGGAAATACCATTATTTTAGTGACTCATGAAAGATATACCGCTGAAATGGCAAAAAGAATAATCTCGTTGAAGGACGGAAAAATCGTGAGCGATGAACCGGTAAAAGACAGGCATTATGCCAAAGACGGTTTAATAAAATAAAGAAGACATCTATGGAATTGCGTGATTCTTTTAAAACAGCGATTATAAGTTTAAAAACAAACAAGACACGTTCATTTCTGACAATTTTAGGTATTGTTATTGGTATTTCATCGGTTATTACAGTAATGTCTTTGGGGGAAGGAGCGCAGAATTTAATTTTAGAACAAATTATGGCATTGGGGCCGACTAATGTTTATATTGAACCCGGCTCCTTAGATATCCAGGGGTTAGCAGAGAGCCGGGAGAGTGGCGATAGAGATAGAGGGCAAATAGCTGAGCAAGTAATGGAGGGTATGAACGTAAAAACTTTAACATTGAAAGATTTAGAAGCAATAGAAAAGGATCCTTTAGTTGAGGCAATAGCCCCAATGGTTACCACCGTATCCAGGGTGGTTTATCAAAATAATAATCAAAGAGCAACAATTTTAGGGACAACCCCGGCATATAATCAAATAGCCGATGTTAAAATTGTTTTAGGGTCTGATTTTACTGATTTTGATGTTCAAAGCAGGGCTAAGGTCGCTGTTTTGGGCAATAAAATAAGTAAAGATTTATTCCAAGAAGATAATCCTATCGGTAAAACAATAAGAATAAAAGAAACAAATTTTAAAGTGATTGGTGTAATGGAAGAACAGGGAGGCCAATCTTTCTTAAATTTTGATAAGTATATTTATGTGCCGGTTACGACTGCTCAAGAAATTTTATTAGGAATTAATTACGTCCAGTCTTTAGTCGCTAAGGTAGTTAGCCAGGATAAAATTGATGAAGCAATGGAAAGTATCCGCTTAATATTGCGAGAGCGGCATAATATTTATAACCCGGAAGGAGATTTGTCCAAAGATGATTTTAGCGTTGTTAGCGGCAAAGAGACAGCCGAGATGATGGCTACAATCACAAATATTTTAACCGCTCTTTTATCTTCCATCGCCGCTATCGCTTTAGTAGTCGGCGGTATTGGGATTATGAATATTATGTTGGTTTCTGTCGCTGAAAGGACTAAAGAGATTGGCTTGCGTAAAGCGGTAGGCGCGCGTAAAAAGGATATTCTTTATCAATTTTTAATGGAAGCTATTGTTTTAACAGTCATAGGCGGAATCATTGGTATTTTATTGGGAATGGTTTCTTCTTATTTGCTTAGTTTTATAATGTCTAGGAATTTAGGGATTCAATGGGCTTATTTTATTTCTTTCAGATCCATAATTTTAGGGTTAAGTGTCGCCATGGGGATCGGCATTATCTTCGGAATTTATCCCGCGCGAAAAGCGGCGGAATTAAGTCCGATAGAAGCTCTGAGATATGAATAAATTAAATGTTGGTTCTCATTATTCCTTCGTCTGAAAGATAAAAAACATAGTTGATTGTCGGGTCATAAAAAAAGTTATTGTTTTTTACATTATTAGCCATTGGCCAGATTTTATTTTTTCTCACCAGAAAAATATTTAAAGATTTTTCTTTTAAAAATAGAAGGTGGTTATTATCAAGAAACCAAACAGCTGGAATGTCAGCATAAAGTTTTTCTGCAAATTTAACATCTTTTTCAGTATTATAAATCTCAACTTTGTCTTTTAGGTTTAATAAGATTTCTTTTTCATCCAGCGAGAAGGCGCCTTCAAGAACATCATCGCCAATTAGAAAAGGCATACTTTCCGGCGATTTAAGATAAGAGACCTTTTGATGACCTTCAATAATTAAAAACTCATCGCTATTTTTTCTTTTTCTGATTTTAGTTTGTTCTAAATTTTCAGTTCCAAAACTATATAAAGAGATTTGTTGTTTTTGTTTTGTCTCTAAAGAAATTTTAGTAAGCACACCATTATCCTTTAAGAAATAAATATAATTTTCATCTAAGATAAAAGGCGAAGTTGCTCCCTCGTATATTTTTTCTATGTCTCCGGTTAGAAAATTAAACAAATAAATGGCGTCATTCGTCTTGACGATTAAGCTATCATCTAAAGATCCGCCGGCTTTTGAATAAAAATTTACTTGAATAATTTCAAGAGAGGTGGTTCCTTGTTTAAGGCCGGCGTTAGCCAGAGATTCTTTGAAAGTGTTTGTTAAGGAAATGCTGTTTTGAATCAAACTTTTTGGCAAGAAAACAATTTGCCAATTATTTTTGCCTAAATTAACAATAATTTTCTTTGAAGATAGAATAACTTCTTGGGGTAAAGACGGAGTTTCCCAAAAAAGTTCTCCCTTTTCTTCTTGAGCGCTCCGATTAAAAAGATACCAATTATATTTAGACCCTTTCTCAATATAAATAATCCGATTAGTGTCAGGGGTTAAATAAAAACGTTCAATATTTTTTGAGGCGATGATATTTTTTCTTTGCCAATTAGTCGGAAAAAGGAAAAGAGTTCCTAAATCAAGCGTCTTACCGCTTTCAATAGTAACTTCTTCTTCAATAAAAGAATATTCAGGATAGGATAGAAGCAATTTATATGTTCCCGAAGGCAGGGCGATGTTGAAAACACCTTGCTCGTTTTGGTAATTTTTATTGTTAATTTTGACAGTACTTTCAAAAGGATAGGCCTGAAGTTTTAAAATTCCTTGGGAGCCGTTTGTTCCCTGAAAATGAGAGAAAATATAAAATGCCCCAATCCCCAGAATAATAATTATTAAAAGAGTGATTAAAATTTTCTTCATAATTTGTTAATTATAATTCATTATACCTCAAATTTATTTGAGATTCAAAAAAAAATGTTATAGAATTATCATAAATAGCATTTATGCCGCATTCATTAAGCCGTTCTCTTATTATTGTTACTTTTATAATTTTAGTCATTGGACTAGTCGCTTTAATTAGCGCTTCGGCTGTTATTGGAGAGCAGAATTACGGAGATGTTTATTATTTTGTCAAGAGACAACTCCTTCAAGGCGTTTTTATAGGATTAATTGCCGCTTGGTGTGCCTCAAAGATTGATTATCATACTTGGGAAAAATACGGTCCAATTTTCCTTGCTCTTAATATCTTTTTATTATTGCTTTGTTTTGCGCCGTTTTTTGGCTCTTCTGAAGGTTTAGCTAATCGCTGGATCAAAATTGGGCCCATATCTTTTCAACCGTCAGAACTTCTCAAAATTACCTATATTCTTTTTTTAGCCGGTCTTTTAAGCAAATCTTCATTAAAAAAAAGGAGAAAGTTAATTGGTTTTCCTTTCCTTTGTTTTTTGGCTACTTTGTCTCTATCCGGCTACATTATTGTCAAACAGCCATCAACTGGAAGCTTAGTAGTTCTTATTTTATCAAGTTTATCGGTTTATATCAGCGCCGGCGCCAGTTTGGCTCAAATTTTGTTTTTTGGATTAATAGGGACTTTAGGATTAGGATTTATAATTAAAAAAACTCCTTATCGCTGGAATAGAATTATTTCTTTTTTGTCGCCTCAGCAGGATCCTTTGGGCCAAGGTTATCATATTATTCAATCATTATTGGCTATCGGCTCAGGGGGATTATTCGGAGTCGGTTTTGGAAAATCAGTCCAAAAATTTAATTATCTTCCGGAAAGCCATACCGACGCGATTTTCTCAATTATCGCCGAAGAATCCGGATTTATAGGTTCCCTGGTTATCATCATTCTTTTTTTGATTTTAATTTCAATTGGATTTAAAATAGCTAATAGAGCGCCGGATGAATTTGGTAAATTTTTGGCCATCGGATTGATTTGTAATATTGGTTTCCAGGCATTTATCAATATTGGCGCTATGTGTCAGATTTTTCCGATCACAGGGATTCCTTTGCCTTTTATCAGTTATGGTAGTTCTTCCTTAGTTATTAATTTAATAAGCATTGGTCTTTTAAGTAATATTGCGAAACAAAGCTAAAAACAATTGTTATTCTGAGAATTACGAATATAGCGATACCAATTAGGAGATACCAATATACGAATTGATACGAAATATACGAATAGAATTAGATATTCTTCTCTGTCATTCTGAGCGAAGCGAAGAATCTCTCGCGAATGCGAGAACACTAATGTATCTGGGATAAACCCAGAGATCCTTCGTCCGCCAGTTGGCGGACTCAGGATGACAATTTCAACCTTAGTTGGGGCAGAAGCGGAAAATAATAATTAAAAATTAATTGTATTTATGGATATTTCATTTTTAAAACCTAATCTTTCTTCTCAAAAAACCATACGTCTAGTCCTTACTGGTGGAGGTTCGGGCGGCCATACTTTTCCTTTAATCGCTGTCTCGAGGGAATTTAAGAAAATAGCCCAAGATAAAAATTTTCTCTTCGAAATTTTTTATATCGGGCCAGATGATTTTACTTTGCCTTATATCGCAAAAGAAGAGGGGATAGTGATAAAAAAAATTATAGCCGGAAAACTTAACCGCCAAAATTCTAAGAGCAATAAATTGATGGGTTTTATCAACGTTTTTCTTAATTTTTTTAAAACTTTAGGTGGTGTTTTCCAATCCCTTTATTATGTTTATATCTTAATGCCAGACGTTGTTTTTTCAAAGGGAGGGTATGGCGCTTTCCCTGTGGTTTTTTGGAGCATTATTTTCTTCATTCCGTCTTTTGTTCATGAAAGCGATGCCGTGCCGGGTTTAGTGAATCATTTAACAGGAAGATTCTGCCGAAAAATTTTTATTTCCTTTGAGCACACAAAAAAATATTTTCCTTTAAATAAAGTATTATTAACCGGCAATCCTGTAAGGCCAGATTTATTTATAAAAGAAAACAAAAAGAATAACATTCAAAATGCCAAAAAATTACTAGGTTTAAGCGAAGAAAGGCCGATAGTGGCTATTATTGGAGGATCCCAAGGATCCAGCCATATCAATGATTTGATTTTGGACATTTTGCCAAAAGTGATAAGCAAAATAGAAGTTATCCACCAAACAGGAAAACAAAATTATAACAAAGTCCGAAGGGAAACTGATATTGTTTTTCAAGAAATTATAGGGAGTAGAGAAAACCAAAGATATTATCATCCGGTGCCTTTTCTTGAAGAAGCAGAGGCGCCCAACATTTGTTCTTTAAAAGATATTTATTTGGTGAGCGATTTAATTATTGCCCGCGCCGGCAGCGGTTTAATTTTTGAAATTGCCGCTAGCGGCAAGCCGTCAATCCTCATTCCTTTACCTTGGGCAAGCCGAGGCCATCAGAAGAAAAATGCTTATGAATACGCCAAAAGCGGCGCGGCAATAGTAGTTGAAGAAGCGAATTTAAAAACAAACATATTTTCAGATTTGGTTTTACAGACGATTTTTGATGAAAAAAAGAAAGAAAGAATGAGCGAGGCGGCCTTTAAATTTGCAAAACCTCAAGCTGCCCATGATATAGCAAAGCAACTAATTCAAATTGCATAGGGTATACTGTATACTGTATACTGTATACTAATTATGGACGACCCTAAAACACCACAATCATTGTTTGGGCCTCGAGTGCGTTTAGCGCCAAGCCCTACTGGATGGTTTCATGTTGGTAATGCCAGAACTGGCCTTTTTAATTATTTATTTGCCCGCAAAAACGGCGGAAAGTTTATTTTAAGAATAGAAGATACAGATAAAGAAAGATCAAGTAAAAAGTATGAAGAAAGTATCCTCTTAGGTTTGAAATGGTTAGGTATTGAATGGGATGAAGGTCCGGAAAAAAATGGCCCATTTGGTCCCTATTATCAGAGCCAAAGGATTGAAATTTATAAAAGATACTTAGAGCAGCTTTTAAGAGAAGGCAATGCCTATTATTGTTTTTGTTCCCCGAAAGAATTGGAAGCTCAGCGCGCAGATATGGTTAGTCGGGGGCTTCCTCCTAAATATTCTGGTAAATGCCGTGATTTATCAGAAAGCGTTGTTAAACAGAATTTAGCGGATAAAAAACCGTCGGTAATAAGGATTAAAATGCCGAGTAAGATTGTTAAATTTAATGATATTATAAGGGGTGAAGTTGAGTTTAATTTAGGCCTTTTAGGTGATACAGTAATAGCCAAGAGCTTAAACGAGCCTTTATATAATTTTGCCGTCGTAATTGATGATTATTTAATGAAAATAACGCACGTAATTCGCGGAGAAGACCATGTTTCTAATACCCCTAAGCAAATCATTATCCAGGAGTTATTAGGCCTTCCTAAGCCAAATTATGCGCATTTACCGATGATTTTAGGACCAGATAGGTCTAAATTAAGCAAAAGGCATGGTGAAACTGGCTTGATTGAATACCAAAAAATGGGCTATTTACCAGAAGCGATGAATAATTTTTTGGCTTTTTTAGGCTGGCATCCATTAGGAGATAGGGAAATATACACCCTGGAAGAACTTATAGAAAGGTTTGATTTAGAGCGTGTTCAAAAAGGAGGAGCGGTTTTTAATATAAAAAGGCTGGATTGGTTTAACGCCCAACATTTAAAGTTGTTAAATACTGATCAGCTATTTGATAGAATAGGGGAGTATCTAAAAAACTTTTCCTCAAGCCCTGAGATTATTAAGCATTATTCTTCGGATTATATTAAAAAGGTAATAGAATTAGAAACCCCCCGGCTCACTAAACTCAGTGATTTTCTTGAATTTTCTGATTTCTTTTTTAAAAAGAAAATTGAATATCCGAAAGAATATTTAAAATGGAAAAATATGGAAGAAAAAGAAATATCGATTGCTTTAAAAGATTGTTTGGGCGTTTTGGAAAAAATTAAAGAGAAAGAATTTGACAGAATAAATCTTCAAATAAAGTTTTATAATTTTATTTCAGAGCGCGATAATTATAAACAAGATAAAGGAAAATTACTTTGGCCCTTCAGGGTTGCTTTATCAGGCAAAAAGGCCTCGCCAAGCCCTTTTGAAATAGCGGAAATTTTAGGAAAAGACGAAAGTATTAAAAGAGTAAAGGAAGCAATAAAAAAGATAACCCCATAGAAATTCAATTTACAATTAATGTTTGGACGTCCGACGTCCCAAATTAACGACGTCGGACGTCCCAAAATTCTTTGTCATTCTGAGCTCAGGATGACAACTTTTTCTTCTGTCATTCTGAGGCCGTGAGGCCGAAGAATCTCTCGCGAATGCGAGAATCACATTGAAGTTTTATGACTATGGACAATTTGGAACAATTTATAGAGCTTATTTGGGAGATTGTCAAAGATGTCAGTTATTTTATTAATGAAACATTTGCCGAAGGATTTATAGCAGGGCTTATATCTTATATAATAGGTTTTCTTAAAATGATTGCTCAATTTATAGTTATCGCCTTAGAAACATTAATTAAACTTCTTCAATTTTTTATAAATCTATAATTGTAATGTAAGCAATTATGGGGGATAGGTCTTGACAAGCTATCTTAAATGGCTATAATTAAAGCATAATAAAGTTCGCATAATTTAAGTTAAGCGTCTTTGAGCATATAATTTATACGTATGAGAAAAAGCAATCAATCAATCCCCTCTTATTTAAATGATTTTTTAGATTGGTTAGAGATCCAAAAAGGATTATCTTCTAAATCTCAAGAGAATTATGCGAGGTTTTTAAAAAAGTTCTTAGATTGGTTAGAAAAGAATGAGTTAGCTAATATAAAACCTTATGAACTTTCCCCTGACCATATCTGGAAATATAGGGTTTTTTTATCTCGCCAATGTGTTGCCAGTAATTCTGGCCAGCCTCTTAAAAAAAGTACCCAGAATTATTATCTAATTGCATTAAGGTCCCTTTTAAATTATTTTGCTGATAAAGATATCTTGTCTTTGCCAGCTGAGAAAATACAATTAGCCCGGGATAAAGGCGATAAACAGGTACGCTTTTTAGTGTTAGAACAATTAGAAAAATTATTTAAAGTTCCTAATGTTTCAAAGATAGAGGGACTACGTGACAGGGCTATTTTAGAAACACTATTTTCTACTGGAATGCGTATTTCAGAGCTTACTGCTCTTAATCGAAATCAGATTAAAATTAAACCAAATAGCAAAGAAGAATTAGAATTAAGTATTATTGGTAAGGGTGGTAGGGTGAGGACTGTTTATTTTTCAGAGAGAACTCTTTTTTGGCTGAATAAATATTTGGAAACACGAAAAGATAATGAGAAGGCTTTATTTATAAATTATCGGAGCAAGAAAAACGCGCCAAGGCGGCTAAGTAATCGTTCTATTGAAAAATCAATGAAAAAATACGTTATTATGTCCGGACTACCCTTGAACACCACACCCCATGTTATGAGGCATTCTTTCAGCACCGATCTTTTAGCCAAAGGGGTTGATTTAAGAACTATTCAAGAATTTTTGGGTCATAAAAGTATATTAGCTACCCAAATATACACTCATATTACTAGCAAACAATTGAAAGAAATTCATAGAAAATATCACTCGGACATTAAATAAAAATCAAAATAAAAATATAAAAACTATGCCCCACTCAGATTTCGCTTCTTGGTATAAAGGTGAAAATAAAATTCAAAAAGAGATAAAGTGGCTTTCAAACTCAATAGACACATTCTCCAACGAGGAAAGGCTTGACCAAAAGATTTATAATGAAATACTTAGCCAATATCTTCTAAGAAATATCGCGCTTTTAATTTTATCTGGCAGAATACATGCCACAGAAATTACAAAAAAATTGCCACTGATTCTTTGTACAAACTTTGGCACAATCTTAGAAGAATGAAAAATTGTGTCTATTTAATAGTACCTGATGATGATAGATTAATAGAATTTGTATGCAAATAAAAAGCTAAAAGATATTCATAAAAAGTTTCATAGTTTTGGAAAATAAAAAGCGGCAGGAATTTCTGGCTCCCCTGCCGCATATTTTTTATTCGTTGTACCCTTTTTGTTGTTCGGAATGAATCCAGTAGTCATTCCGGCCAGGAACTTCTTCATCATAAAAATTAAGTTTAATTTTATGAAAAGTTTTTTTGATGCCTTTTTCAATTTCTTTTTTAATCATATTAGCATCTTCTTGTTGTACACGAGGAAAACATTTAATGTTAATATTTATTTCCTCATTTTGTAAATCAAAAAATCCTTCAGCTTCAAACCAGATTCTTCTTACTTTCATTTTTTTTACCTCCTTTTTTTTCTTTCGTATTCTTCCTTAAATTTTACAAAATGTTCATTAGAGAAACCCATTTTTCTATTATACTTTTTCGCTGCTATTTTTCTTGCTTGGGCTTCTGAAAATCCCCCTTGCCAGATATGATATT
>JBAZEI010000015.1:0-9888 GCA_041654015.1 Minisyncoccota bacterium
CCAATATGGTAGTTTTTGCCCAAGCCGGCGCAGGAAAAAGTTACGCAATTAAATTAGAAATCCTGCGATCCCTCTTATTAGGCGTTAATGTTTTAATCATTGACCCAGAAAATGAATATCAGTATTTAGCAGAATCTATTGGCGGCAGTTATTTTAATATCGCCGTCGCTTCCGAAGATAATATTAATCCTTTTGAACTCCCGCCGATAAAAGAAGAGGAAGAAACAAATGAAGAAGTTTTTCGAAACCATATTTTAAACCTTATCGGGTTGATTAAATTAATGCTCGGGGGATTAACCCCGCAGGAAGAATTGCTTTTAGACCGCGCTCTAATTCAAACGTATGCCAGCCGGGACATATTTCCAGAAAATATGCTTGAAAGAAAAACTCCGCCGTTAATGGAAGATTTGGAAAATGTGCTCCAAAATACCGAGGGGGGAGAAGATTTGGCGGCAAAACTGTATAAATTTACAAAAGGAACCTATGCCGGCTTTCTTAATCAACCATCAAATATAGACATTAATAACCGACTTGTAATTTTTGGAGTCAGGGAATTGTCAGATGAATTAAGACCCATTGCGATGTATGTTGTTTTAAATTATATCTGGACAATGATTAAAAAAGACATTAAAAAAAGAATAGTGGTTATTGATGAAGGATGGTGGCTGTTAGCGCACGAGGAAAGCGCTTCTTTCCTTTTTGGGCTCGCAAAAAGAGCCAGAAAATATTATCTCGGAGTTAGTTTTATCACTCAGGATATTGAAGATGTTATAAACTCGCCTTATGGCAAGCCATTGCTCACCAACTCGGCATTAGCCCTTTTGCTCCGCCAATCTCCGGCTAACATTGAAATGATAGGCAAGGCCTTAAATCTCACTGAACAGGAAAAAACAATTCTCCTCCAGGCATCGGTTGGCACTGGCTTGTTTTTTGCCCAAGATAAACATACGGCTATTCAAATTATCGCTTCTTATGCTGAAGACCAAATTATCACCTCTAACCCAGCTCAACTGATAGCCATTAAAGAAGCGAAGAAAGAATTAAATTCTGATATCAAATCCAGCTAATAAAATCTATGGAAGAAAAACAAATAGAAAACACTAAGAGTTCAGAAACACAAGAAATTCAAGTTCAATCTAAAGAACCAAAAAAAGAGGAGAAAGAGGAAACAGAAGAAAAACCTAAAACAAAAAGAATGGACTTAATCATATTCCTATTCTTGATTATTCCTGCTATAATAAAAGATGTGATGGAAATTATTTTAGGACTTATTCCTGGAATCAATCTTTTTGCCTGGGTATTTAGCCTTCCTTTTACCGCTTTTATTTTTGTAATCACCTTGATAGGTGGAGTTAGGGGTACTTGGATATTTATAGGCCATTTATTAGACCTCCTTCCTTTTGCTAGCTTGCTTCCTATCTCTACTCTTACTGTCATTTTTTGCTATATTTTTGATAAATCACCAGCTCCAGTCCAAAAAACAATAGAAAAAACAGCCAAAATTGCCTCTCTAACAACAAAAAAATAAATTCGCCAGTTGGTTTTGCCAATTGGCAAAAATAAAACTAAAAAATTATGTTTACAAAAAAATTTTACAATAAAATATCTCGCTTCATTTTTTCTGTTTTAATCATTAATTTATTCGTTTGGAATTTATTGTTGGCGCCGATTGAGGCAACTGCTGCCTGTGACCCAACAAAAGAAAGGTGTTATTCATGCGATCCTAAAACTGGAGAATGTGTTAGAGATGATATTAATGGTTGGACTTCATGCCCACGATGCAATTGTACCTGCCCTATTAAATCTCCTGCTTGCCCCACCGAATCTGCTGCGCAAGAAATAACCACCAGCCCTTTAACTTCAAGTTGCTCAGGAGGAAGCAGTAGTGGGGCCTATCCTGTTTATATTGTCGGCTCTGTTGAAGAGCAAGCTGCCGTTCAGGCGTCTAATATAGGGATTAATTCTTTGGAAGATTTGGCAGAAGTAACAGGTTTAGCAGACCAAACAATAAAAGAGTTAATAAATAAAATTAATGAAGGAGGACCGATTCCAGATGAATATAAAGACTTCTTCCTTCAAGCCATTAATGAAAGCAACTTATCAGCTTCTGAGAAGGAAACCCTTTCAAATATTATAGATAAAGGCCTGTTTATCCCAGAGAATTTACAAGACAAACTGGCAACAGTTATCCAAGAAGTTAAAGATATTTCTGGATTGGTAAAAAATAAATTTTTAGATTTAATTTTTAGCGGGATGAATATCCAATGGATTTGCGAACAATTAACTACTGCCGCTTCAGCGCTCCCCTTTGGGATAGGAGCAGTAGTCGCCCAAGCTGTGGCTATGGCTTGTCCGGTTGTCTTGGATACTGTTTTAGAAGCATTAGGCTATTATGCAGAAAAATTGTCTACTGGAGAACTGACTCAAACCATTCCCGTGCCAACTTTTAGATATTATCAATGGGAAGTAGGGTTACCGGGGTTTATCAAATCAGGACAAATTATTGAGTTTAAATAAAAACTTTTATTTATTGCCACTATTTTATTGCTATGATTTATAAAAATACTCTAAAGACAATTATTATTTATTTTTTGCTCTTCTCGTTTTCTTTCTCTGTTTTCAGCCATTATCCAATGCCAGCTTTAGCCGAGGACGCAACTACAACACCTGAAGCTGATCTAAGCGAGCCAACTTTTGAAGTAATTCAATTTGATTATCAGACAGGAATCGGTGAGTTTATTAAGTATATTATTAAATGGGCTTTTCGGGTTGCCGGACTTTTGGCTTTTATTATGATTGTCTATGCCGGGTTTTTATATTTAACTGCCGGTGGCAATACTGAGCAGCAAAAAGAAGCCCAAAGTAGAATTTTTGATGCTATTATCGGTATTATCCTGTTATTTTCTTTTTGGCTGATTCTTTATACAATTAATCCGGATATTTTGGGGGCTAAAGTCCCTACAGTTCAACCTCCGACGGAAGAAATAGTAATACCACCTGAAGAGGGATTACCAGCAAATTTTGTTTTAATTGGAAAAGGTAATTATGCCAGTATTCCTTTATCTTCCGAATTTCCTAATGGTGCTTATATTGATAAAGCAGTTGCTGATAAATTATTAGTGTTAACAAAAACAGCCCCTAATAGCTGGAAAGTAACAGAAGCTTGTGTAGAAATTTCTAATAATAAGTGTGTTACAACAATTTCACATCAATCAGAGTGCCATAATATTGGCACTTGTGTCGATATAGGATTTGGCGGGGACCCAGGATCTTCCAAAAGCGCAAATTTTATTAATGCAGCTAATGAGGTAGGGTTTGATGTTTTAAACGAATATAAATGCTCTTCTTACGGAGGGAGTGGATTCCATGTTGAACTAAATAAAAGAGTTTGTGCAAATGATGGTTGTTGGTTCTGTGCTGATTAAATTAAGGCAAATTATTTTCCCGGGGTTTAATAACAATATGCCTCTCTTTATTTTCACCGATACTTTCTGTTGTCACATCGCTCCTTAAAGCAATTTCTAAGTGGATAATTCTTCTGTCCCGAGCCCTCATCGGAGGTAATTCAACCATCTGGTTGGTGATTGCTACCTGATGGGCTATTTTTCTGGCAAACTCCCTTAATTTCTCTTCCTGCATCGCCCGATAATTATTAATATCCAAAATAATTCGCCAGCCAAAATTTGCGGCGTTTTTTTTCAAAAGAATATTAAGAAAATATTCCAATGCTTGTAAATTTTCTCCATTTCTGCCAATTAAAAGCCCGCTATCATCAAGGCGAGAATCTATTTTCAAAAAAAATTGGATTAATTTATCCTGTGAGTTTTCCTGAATATTGATTTCAAAATCTGTAAAGCCGATTATAGCCAATAAATTTTCTAAAAATTGTTTAATTTCCGCTATCTTCATTTTTTTTATTAATTTTTATTTTGCTCAAATCGCCTCTAGAAACCGGCTCTAAATTTCTTTTAAAATTTATTGAAAATTCCTGTAAAATATTAACTAAACTAAAGCCTATCCAATAGAGAATAATAATCGCCGGAAATCTTTTATAAAAAAATAAGATAAGAAAAGGTAAAGCAAGCATCATAAACGCCGTTGTTTTATTCTTCCCAGTGGAAGGTTGAATAAAAACTAAAATTAAATTCAAAAAAATAGAAACAATAGTTAAAGCCAAGTTAGGCGCTTTTAGATCAATAAGCCCTAAAAAAATATAATTTATTTGTTCCGGCAATACTGTAAATGAATAAAGAAAAGGGGACCAATCATTCGTGATGGCTTGATTAAAAAATATGAAAAGAGTGAAAAAGATGCCCATTTGGACAAAAAGAAATAAAAAAGAACCGCCGATATTGATTTTTTCCGTTCGAAAAAGGTTTATTACTTCCTGATTGGATTTTGTCGGATCCTCCTTGTATTTTTTCTGAATTTCTTGCATTTTAGGCTGTAATTGAGCCATTTTTTTTTGATCTGCCATTACTTTTTTATACCAAGGCCAGATAGCTAAACGAATTAAAGCGGCTAAAATTAAAACGGCCCAGCCTAATTCTCCCTGGAACAAATTTGAAAAAAAAGCTAACAAATTGTATAAAGGTTGAAAAATTAATACTTGGAACATCAGAATTATTTATTTAATATTTGCCATCAAAAATTCTTTTAGTTGATTTTCCAGTGTTTGAAAAGGCATATCTAAACAATCTTTTTTGACAAAAAGGAGAATATCAAATCCTGAAGGTAAAAAGAGAATTAATTCTCTAAAAATATGTTTTATTCTTCTTTTTATCAAATTTCTCTTAACAGCTGACTTCCAAATTTTAGAGCTAATGATTACCGCAAATCTGGAAATATCCATATTGTTCTTGCAAAAGAATATTTTAAAATATTGATTTTCTCTTCGCTTCCCTTTCTCTAAAGTTTTTTTAAAAACAAAAGAGGGAGTAATTCTATATTTTTTAGCCAGCATTAATTGATTAATAAAAAGATTAGACTTTCTAAAATAACTTAAGGTATTAGACGCTTAATCTTTTTCTTTTTTTGCGGCGCCGGCGAGAAATAATTTTTTTACCTTCTGGTGTAGACATCCGCCTTAAAAAACCATGTGTTCGGGCGCGTTTTTTCTTTTTTGGTTTATAAGTAGTGGACATGTTAAAATTATATAAATAATTTTTTAATATTTGTGTTATTATATCATAGCAAAATCTTTCTTTAATATCAAATTCACTAATTATCAACATTTTATCCACGAAACGAGCATTTTGATTTGGTAGAAAATATAATTTATTTTATACTTATACATAATCCTTAGAATCTATTCTATGAATTTTCAAGAACTTTGGAAATTAGCTTTAGGAGAGATAAAATTAAATATCTCCAAAGCCAATTATTTAACTTGGCTGAAGGATGCGTTTATTGTGGACCTCAAAGAAGATACCGTCTTTTTAGGGGTTCCTTCGAGTTTTACAAAGGAATGGTTGGAAAATAAATACCATAAACAAATCCTTGGCGCTTTTTATCATTTAAATCCCGAAATTAAAAAAATAGAATATATTGTTACCACTGATAAAAACACCATAAAGAAAATCAATCTTCTCAAAACAAAACAATCTTCTTATGCCCGAAATTCCCGAAAAAAATCAGTTTTAGACGAACCCTTGGAATTTAATATTGATTCAGAAACTAATTTAAATCCTAAATATACATTTGAAAATTTTATTGTCGGCGCCAATAACGAATTGGCTAACGCGGCTGCCTTGGCAATTACTGAAAATTTGGGCGGCAAATATAACCCTCTATTTATTTACGGAGGAGTAGGTTTAGGCAAAACTCATTTGTTGCAGGCAATTGGCAACAAATTAAAAATTAAAAATAAAAAATTAAAAATTAAATATGCTTCCTCAGAAAAATTCACTGATGAATTAATCAATGCCATTCGCAACCAAAAAATGACTGAATTCAAAAATAGTTTCCGTAATTTAGACTTGCTTTTAATAGACGACATTCAATTCATCGCTGGCAAAGATAAAACTCAGGAAGAGTTATTCCATACTTTTAACAATCTTCACAGCAGAAATAAACAAATTGTTTTTACTTCTGACCGCCCCCCAAAATCAATTTCTTCTATTGAAGAACGTTTAAGATCGCGCTTTGAGGGAGGGATGATTGCTGATATTGGTTATCCTGATTTTGAAACCCGTTTAGCTATTTTGAAATCTAAAAGCCAAGAGGCGGAAAATTTAATTGACGAAGAGATTTTAAGATATATTGCTGAAACGATTACTAAAAATATCAGAGAGCTGGAGGGCGCTCTTAACAGAATTATCGTCAATACTCGTTTAAAAAATGGCATTATTACTTTAGAAGAAGCCAAAAAAATATTGTCTTCTATCCTGAATAAATCCAACCAGTATATCCCCCCGAAAGAAGTTATTAAGAAAATTGCATCCTTTTATGATTTAACTGAAAATGAAATTTTAGGGCATTCCAGAAAAAAAGAATTAGTAAAACCAAGACAAATTGTGATGTATCTCTTAAGGGAAGAGTTAGGATATTCATATACCAATATTGCCGAAAAAATAGGCAATAGAGACCATACGACCGTAATTCATGCTTGTAAAAAAATCTCTAAAGATATTGAAAAAAATACGGTTTTTGCCCAGGAAATAAATATCCTTAAAGAAACGCTCTATAATAAATAGTATAAATAATAAATGATTTTTCGTGGATTTTTCGTTGATAAATTGATTACAAAGAAAGGATAAAATGTGGAATAATACTAAAAAACTTAGAAAAAAATATTAATTTGTTTTCTTTCCACTTTTTTTACCCTAAATATTCCTTATTTTTCCACAATTTATTCAAATGAAAATTTGTTTGTTACACTGATTTAATCAAACTTATCCCCAAAAAATAATGACTTAATTATAATAATAAATTAATATATACTATATAATAATTAAAATATATAATTAAAAATATGAAATTTACTACTTTAGTAGAAACATTAAAAAAAGCGGTTAATTCAGCGGAAAAAATCACTGGTAAAAATCTTACTTTGCCGGTATTAAGCAATATTCTTTTTAAAACTAATACCAATAAACTTCACGTTTTAGCTACAGATTTAGAAATAGGAATAGAATTAATTGTTACGGGTAAAACAGAAACAGAAGGAGAATTTGTTATTCCTGCTAAAACCTTTGCTGATTTTTTGAATAATTTATCAGAAGAAACAATTAATCTCGAGAAAAAAAATGAGACATTAGTTGTTAAAAGCGGGAAATATAATACAGTATTTCAAGGCCTTAACCCCGAGGAATTTCCTATTATTCCCGAAGCAAAAACAGATAAGTATATAGAATTAGAAAAAGCCGATCTTATTGAAACCTTAGAACAAGTTTTACCCAGTATCGGCTATAATTCTCCAAAACCAGAATTAAATGGAGTCTTCCTTAAATTAGAAATTTCCCAAAATGATAATATATTAAAATTAGTAGGAACAGATAGTTTTCGTTTGGCGGAAAAAACAGTCTCTTCTTCTAAAATTAAAACTAATATCAAAAATGATATAGAAGTCATTATTCCCTTAAGAACCGCTCAAGAACTTTTAAGATTGATGGAGGAAAATATAGAAAATGAAGGGTTTTCAATTAGAATCGCGCCGGAATCTAACCAAATTCAGTTTTCTTTTTCAAACATCCGTTTAGTTTCGCGTTTGATTAATGCTGATTACCCTAAATATTCTTCTATTATTCCCAATAATTTTGAGAATAAAGCTATTTTCAATAAAAAAGAGTTGATAGAAGCGGTTAAAATTATTGGTTTGTTTAGCGGGAAGGTAAATGATATTAAATTTCATTTTAATCCTTCAAAAAAAGAGATTGTTCTTGAGGCCCAAGACCCCTCTTTAGGAAAAAGTCAGACAACCCTTACCCCTATAGAAATGTCTGGAAACTCATTACAAATTAGTTTTAATCATAGATTCTTTTTAGATGGTTTAAATTCTGTTAAAGAAGATGAGGTTTTTGTGGGGCTTAATAAAGAGTCTAACCCCGGTCTTATAAGAGGGGAAAAGGACGATAATTTTGTATATATCTTGATGCCTATCAAATTATAATTTTAATTTTATGGTTCTTGTCCCCATTAAAGATGTTTTAAATTCTTGGTTGGATGCTGAAAGGTTTAAAAAAGTCATTCAAGAACGTCAGGTAATAAATTGGGCAAATAGATATTTTGAGAAAAATAAAAAATGGCCTCCTCATATAATTAAGGCCATTGCTTTTAATAATCAAGGGCGTCTTATTATTCAATGTTGCCAAGGGGTTATCTCATCAGAGATGCGTTTAGAAGAGCTAAATTTTAAAAAATATTTAAAAGAGCATGTGCCCCAAGCTCAAATAAAACAAATTTTTTATAAAATTAAGTGACCCTTTTTATTTAAAAATAATTATTGAATTTTCATTCTTTTGGTTGAGGCTGTCAAAGGCTTCAATTTTTATTTCATTTTGATTGGATAACTCATCCCAATTTATTTGGTAAGAATAGAGATTGTCTTCTCTTTTATTAAGGGAACCTAATAATTTCTGGTTGAGAAAAATTTGAGCATTGGTAATTTCTAAAGGGCTTTCAATTTTAACCTCAATTTCAAAATTACTACTGGCAAAAGAACCATTTTGAGGAGCGATGAATTCTATTTTTGGGATGTCAGGGAATTCAATAACTGTATCCGTTGTAGTTTCAAGGGGAATATATTCCGGGCCTAAAGATTGATTGTATTCTAAATTGAAATTTGGGACATTTCTTTGGGCCCAAAGAAGCACTGGAATTTCCCAAATCCAAAATTGAGGATCACTATAAGGGTTAGAAAGAGGCGAATCTAAGGGATTATCTTTATTGACATAATAGAGGATATTATGGATTTCCTTTACTGTTTTTATTTCTCCGGTTTCAGTATTCTTGTATTCTTTGGCGCTGATGTAGTTTCCGTTAAGCATAGGAATTTTTGATAATTGAGCAATTTGTTCTGGGCTATATGGGGCAGGTTTATTAAATTCTTTTGGTGGATAGAACTCCATCGCTTTTTCCATAAATTCGTGCCAACAAGGAGCGGCTAACATTGCTCCCGGGGCTCCAGTTCTGCTGACAACTGAGCGATCATTATTACCTACCCAGACTCCGGCTGCTAAAGAAGTGGTGTAGCCGATTGTCCAGGCGTCACGATATTGGGAATCAGTGCCGGTTTTAGCAGCTGCCTGGAAGTTTTCAAAATAAAGTTGATTATTCCAACCAAAAGTAGGCGCTCGAGCGGCATTATCAGATAAAATATTGGTAATAAGACGCGCAATTTGAGGATCAATAACTTGTTTGCTTTTGGGGGAAAATTCTTCAAGAATAGTGCCATTATTATCTTTTATTTGAAAAATGACATTTTGGGGATGATAAATTCCTTCCTGGCTAAATACAGAATAGGCCTGAACCATTTCAATGAGCTTTACGCCTCCTCCCCCCAAGACCAAGCTTAAACCATAATGTTCAGGTGGCTCGGTTAAGGTTGTAATTCCAAAATCTTCAGCCGTGCGGATTACATCGCTCACCCCCGCTAAATATAAAACTTTTACTGCAGGGATATTTAAAGATTGGGCTAAAGCCGAACGGAGGGTTACCGGGCCCCGGGTGGTATTATCATAGTTTGTTACTAAATAAGGGTTTTGAGGGTCAGTAGAAAAATTTGCCGTCTTTCCGTCAAGAGCGGTATCAAAAATTATACTCTCGGGTATGAATCCTTTTTTAAAAAGGGTGGCATAGACAATGGGTTTGAAAGACGATCCTGGCTGGCGAATGCTTAAAGTGGTATTTACATTACCTTCGGCTTCTATATCATTGTAATTTCTAGAA
>JBAZEI010000016.1:0-8531 GCA_041654015.1 Minisyncoccota bacterium
GTATCTTAAGCCATCTTCATACAGCCTGACAAACCCTTTTACCCCGGTATATTTACAATGAATATGATTAAAAAACTCCATAGGCTTAAGGCCTGATGGAGTCTAATATGTTTCTGGCATTATGCATAATCTTTCTTGATTATTAAAGTTTTTTATGGTAAATTTAAAAACACAATATGACAGAAGAAAAAAAACAACAATCTATAGAGCAAGAGGAAAATGGCGAGATTCAGGAAGAAGGTTTATCAGAGATGAAAAAAGCTGGTTTGCAATACGGCCATAAAAGAACTTTTAATCATCCTCGGGCCGGTTATTTTACTCTTAAGCCATTAGGAGAAATCGCCTTAATTGATTTAGACGAAACTAATAAAAGATTAACGGCAGCTTTAGCCTTTATTAAAGAAACATTAAAAAATAAAGGAATTATTATTTTTGTGGGGACGAGAGCTGGCGCCAAGCAGGCAGTTGAAAGAATCGGTAAAAAATATAATTTGCCCTATGTGGTTAATCGTTGGTTAGGCGGGACCTTGACGAACTTTGAGACTTTAAGGGATAGAATTAAATATTTAGAAGAGCTTGAAAATAAAAAAAAGGCGGGGGACTGGGATAAATATACCAAGCAGGAACAGAGAAAATTAGAAGAAGAAATGTTAAAATTAGAACAAAAATTTGTTGGTTTGAAAAATATGGGCTGCTTGCCTGACGCTTTGTTTGTTATTGATCCAAAGTTTCATAATACGGCAGTGCGCGAAGCCCAGAAGATGAAAATTCCGATAATATCAATTTTGGATACAGATGATGATCCGGAACAAATAGATTACCCTATTCCGGCAAACGACAGTGCCAAGTCCTCAATTGAATATATTTTGAATAAAATTGATAAAACTTTGGAGCAAATAGAAATAACGAATAATAAATAAAAGATTAATCCACCAACTGGCGGGAAAAAAATGATGGTTAATATAGAAGACATCCAAAAATTGAGAAAACAAACTCAAGCTCCGGTAATGGAATGCAAAAAAGCGTTAGAAGAGGCAAATGGGGATTTTAAAAAAGCTAATCAGATTTTAAAAAAGAAAGGGGAGTTGAGAGCTGAAAAGAAAGAAGCTAGCGATACCAAAAGCGGAGTTGTTGAGGCTTATATTCATTCCAATCATCGCGTGGGGGCTTTGGTAGAATTACGGTGCGAGACCGATTTTGTGGCTAAAAATACTGAATTTAAAAAATTAGCTTATGATTTAGCAATGCATATTACCGCTTTAGATCCTAAATACATAGCTTTTGAGAAAGTGCCGAAAGAAATCATTGAAGCAAAAGAAAAAGAATACGCGGAAGAATTGAAAGGCGCAAATAAACCGCCTGAGATTATAGATAAAATAGTTAAAGGCAAATTAGAAAAGGAATTTCAGGAACTTTGTTTGGATAAACAAATTTTTATCAAAGACGAGACAAAAAATATCAGCCAATTAATTAAAGAAGCTATTGCTAAATTCGGTGAAAAAATAGAGATTAGTCAGTTTATTCGTTTTCAAATTTAATATGTTTGATATTATTCCTCCTTTATTAATCATTTTAGGCATCACAGGATTAATTTATATATTTCAATATCGCCAAAAACAGAAGGAGACAACACCAATAGAAGAATTAGAGGCTGAGAAAAATCTTGAAAAAAGCGATAGCGGAAGGAGAAAGAGTTTAGAAAAATTTTATAGAATTTTTAAGAGACAGAACTATCAGAAAATTAATGAGGAGATATCCTCTTTTGCCGAAAAAACTTTGGTTCGTTCTCGGATAATTATTTTGAGAATTGATAGGGCAATTTTTCAAAATTTAACAAAAATCAGAATTAAAAGAAATGCTTCAGAATTTAATGGAAAAGACCAAAATGGCATTATCAACGTTTTTTCTGAAGAAAAGTTTTTGCAAAATAGTAAAGAAACAGACGAGACTTTAGATAGTGTTCAGGAGGAAAAAAGATTATTAAAGAAAATTAAAGCTGATCCTCAAGACCTAAAATCTTTCAAAAATTTAGCCCGAATATATCTTTGGCGCAAAGATTTTTCTTCTGCCTGCTGGGCACTTCTTCAGGCCTATCGATTAGACAAAGAGGATAATGTTGTTCAGGATTTATTGGTGGAATTGTATGAAAAAAGAGGTGGGGCTAGATAATTGGAGGTAAATTTCAAGCCGATGTAGCTCAATTGGCAGAGCAACGCGAAACCTAGCCCCCACACCAATCCGTGCCACCTTAGCTCAATGGTAGAGCAACTGTTTTGTAAACAGTAGGTTCTCGGTTCAAATCCGAGAGGTGGCTCAAATTGGTGTGGGGGTAAAGTTGTCGGTTCAACTCCGACCATCGGCTCATCAACAAGGGCAGGTAGTCCCGTAGGGAGCGGGGACGGTCTGTAAAACCGCTGGCCATGTTGCCCCTGTGGGTTCGACTCCCACTCTGCCCACCTTTCCTTATTGGAGAAGTATGATATCAAAACAAAGATTAGAGAAATTATATAAGAAGCATTTTTCAATGATGGAGATTGCTGGAAAAGTTCGTCTCCCTTATTCTCAAGTGGTATATTGGATGAAAAAATATGACATCCCTAGAAGAACACGAAGCGAAGCTAATTATTTCAAATATAATCCTAATGGAGATCCTTTTACGATTAAGGAAATTAAGACCACGAAAGATTTAGAACTGTTTAATTTAGGCATAGGGTTATTTTTAGGAGAAGGAACAAAGAAAAACAAATTTAATGTGATATTATCTAATTCTAACCCTAAAATAATAAAACTATTTATAGCATTCCTTACTAATATTTGTGGTGTTCGGAAAGAAAAAATTAAGGTAGCTTTAAATATATTCGACGATGTTAATTTGCAAGAGGCATTAAAATTTTGGCAAAAAGAAACAAAAATTCCTAGGTCAAGATTCACTAGTATTACTGTTAGAAAAGCCAGAAATGGGACATATAAGAATAAAAGTAAATATGGTACCGTTACAATATATGTGTCTAACACTAAATTAAAACGATTTATGGACAAATGTTGCAGCGAGGTGACTAATAATTTCTTATCAGATCATGCTTTTAGAGGCCGAGATAGCTCAGCTTGCCCCCACACCAAATAAGTTATCTAAAACCTGTTTATATTTTGAGAAGTATATGGTGTGGGGGTGAAGTAGAGCACCCCGCCCTTTATGCCAAAGTAGTTCAGTGGTAGAACATCCCCTTGGTAAGAGGAAGGTCGAGGGTTCGATTCCCTCCTTTGGCTCTATCAAAGTGCGGGAGAGTCGGCGGTTCAATCCCGCCTCCAGGCTCTGAAAAGGGCGGGGAGGTCGCGGGTTCGATTCCCGCTCTCGGCTCCAAAATTAAGGAGATCTAATTATGAAAAAAGAACAAATAGTAAAATTGCAGTGTCAAGAATGTAAGCATATCAATTATTACACTCGCCGAAATAAAAAAACGGTTGAGCGCAAATTAGAATTTAAAAAATATTGTCCTTGGTGCCGCAAGCACACACTTCATAAAGAAGGGAAAAAATAACCAATAATCTTCTGTTAAGATTTTTGTACATTGACATAGAGGTACTAAGTGTTAAACTATAGTTTATGATAATATAACCATTTGGTGGGGTTCGATTATGAGTAGACTTCCTATTAAAACTAAAAAGAAAGCTTTTACATTAAGGGTTCGTGGTTATTCAGTTAAAGAAATAGCTGATGAATTACATATTGCCAAAGGCACTTCTTCTCTTTGGGTGAGAAATATAAAACTAAATAAAAAGGCGAAGGAGAGATTAAAGGAAAGAAAGTTTTTAGGTTACTATAGAAGCAGTTTAACTTGGCAGAAAAAACGAGCGTCAAAAGAAAAAGAGTATAGATTAAGAGCTCTAAAAAGATTAAATAATATTCGGAAAAATCCTGAATATAATAAAATATATTGTGCCATTCTTTATTGGTGTGAAGGAACAAAAAATTATAAAGATGGAGTACGTTTTACTAATTCTGACCCCGAACTTATTAAAACTTTTTTAACATTGCTTCGTAAGTCATTCTTATTAGACGAAAAAAGATTTAGAGCTTTAATGCATTTACATTTTTATCATAAAGAATCAAGGCAATTAAAATTTTGGTCACAAATTACAAAAATTCCAAAGTCACAATTTTTAAAAAGTTTTTGGAAAAAAAGTGAACATATAAGAATAAAACCAGATTATCAAGGATGTTTGTCATTGCGTTACAACGATTCTAATATAGCTAGACAATTACAATATCTATATAAAGAATTTGCAAAATTGAATAATTAGGGGCATGGTGAAATGGCTATCATAAGGATCTCCAAAATCCTTGTTCCAGGTTCGAATCCTGGTGCCCCTGCTCAATAAAATCGCTTTTAATTTAGGCGGTTTTTTTGGTAGAATTAAAAAGATAAAATTATGTTAAGATAATAATGAATTTGCTAAATTTTTTGAAAATTAAAATGAAAAGAGGTATAATTAAAGATAAATAAATACACAGGGTTGTTCTCTTAAAAATTAATTTTAAATAAAAGACAATGAATAAAAACTTCATATTGATTGTTGCCGCGATAATTATTGTTGTAATTTTGGGGGTTTGGTATATAAACAATAAAGATATTTCTGGCTCTTCATCATTGAATTTAATTGCACAAGTCAACTATATTTGCGACGGCAACAAAACAATCCAAGCCGCTTTTTATGAAGGCAAATATATTCCAGTAAAAGAAGGACAGCCGCCTATCCCCACAGGAAGTGTAAAAATTATTTTAAGCGACGGACGAAATTTTAACTTACCTCAAACTATTTCTGCCTCGGGAATACGTTACGCTAATTCTGATGAATCTTTTATTTTTTGGAGTAAGGGAGATAACGCATTTATAATAGAGAATGGCAAGGAAATCTATAGTGGATGCGTTGCCTCGTTATAATCATATGAAATAAAAATATGAATAAAAAAGGATCAATGTCTACTTTTTGGGCAATCCTGATATTGTTAATAATCGGTGGCTATTTGATTAATAGAGGGATAATAGAGATTAATTTGCCTGAAGATTTTTCAAAAATAACTACTTCTACAATAAGCACAACATTAACAACGGTTGCGTCTGACGAAGAGTTCTGTCAAAAACAAGGAACGGATAAAAAAATCAGTTTATCAGAGGCAAAAGAAATCGCTGTTTTAGGCGAATGTGGGGATAAACTTTTAGATACATACATTTGTAATGAAGTCACGGGAACATGGTGGATCAATTTAGATATAAAGAAAGAAGGGTGCAATCCCGCCTGTGTTATTGATGTAGAAACAAAAATGGCAGAAATTAACTGGAGGTGTACCGGATTATTGCCGGAGTAATCTTTCATTGACTATTGTATCATATAGTGTTATAATTAAAAATGTCCTCTAAGAGGACATTTTTAATCAGAACCTTTAAAAATAAATAAAAATCTGGAGGAGAAAGGAGGTGATTTAATTGAGATTTACTAAAGAAAAGGAAGAAAAATTTTCCAGTCAGCATGAAATTCTTGAACAGAACTCAAAGAAAATAGCAAATTCAAATATTGAGCAGGCATATGTTATTTTCCCTTATAATCAGAAAAACCTGTGGATTCCTGATGATAAATTTTGGCTTGAAATAAAAGAAGGAATGATGGGGAACAAAGGTTTTCTTATTTGTTCGCCAAATGCTTTAGTGGCAGCAAGGCCAAAAATAGATGACAGCAGATACTTGATTACGGTAAATGAAATGGTTCTTAATTATTGGCAAGAAATTCGAGAATATCTAGAAAATAATTTAAGAATTCAAAGCATTATATTTATTAGTACCGATATAAATTTAAAGAGAATTTGGCGAGATTTCAATATTGTTTATGGCAAAGAAGAGGGGAAAATAAAAGTAAAGGAAAAAGTCATTGTGGTGCCTTCTAGCTTTTGGAAAACTATTTACAAGATTAGGGAGGCAATTGTGTTTAATCTACCGATATGGTTATATAAGTTATTAGGTGAAAGGAGATAAAAAATGATAAGGAGTTGTTTAGGGAGTTCTGAAATATTGAAGAATCGACCTTATTTTGGAGGCATTAAAAGCGATCAGATAAGAAGCGTTTTTGAGATTAGTAGTTGTAAGTGGGGCAGAAATGTTTTAAGTTTTAATGTTTACTCGGGAGTAGATGGGTTATATCATATTGTTAGTTGTCCGTTTAAAATGGAAGATAGTTGCTGGTATATTTTTTTAGAAGAAATAGGTCTTTATAATAGAACTAATGGCGATATTAAGATAAAGTTGGATAAATTCAGTATAGTCTGCTATCCCGATGGCGAATGGGAAAAAGAATGGTGTTTGATAAAAACAAGTGCCAGAAACTTAAAAGAGTTAAGAAAACTATGCTCAATAAATATAGCAGATTATTTTCCTCAATATTATTAAATTATTAATTGATTGTCAGAAAGCCCTCGTTGTTAAATCAAGAGGGCTTTTAAATTTCTAATTTTAGTGTGTTATTTTATGATATAATTAGTTAAAGTTAATAAAAATTATTAGTGATGTCAGCTAAAGAAAATCTTATTCAAGAAATTATTGATTCAGGTTATTTAAAATCCCCTCATATTATAGAGGCATTTTTAGCTGTTGATAGAAAGGATTTTGTAGTTTCAGAATATCAAGCGGAAGCTTATTTAGACATTCCTTTGCCTATTGGTTTTGGTCAGACAATTTCCCAACCTTTAACTGTTGCTTTTATGTTAGAGCTTTTGGACCCTCAAAAAGGAGATAAAATTTTAGATGTTGGTTCTGGGTCTGGTTGGACAAGCGCCTTGCTTTCATATTTAGTGAGTAATGAAGGGAAAAATACTGACGGAAAAGTTATCGCCATAGAGAGGATTCCAGAATTGAAAGAATTTGGCGAGAAAAATGCGGCAAAATACAATTTTGTTAAAAAAGGTATTGTTAAATTTTTCTGCGCTGATGGTTCAAAAGAAATTTCTGATATTTGCTCCCTTCTTGGTTTCAAAGACGGATTTGATAAAATTCTTTGCTCAGCGGCGGTAGAAAAGGTTCCTTCAGAGTGGCTGAAAGCGCTAAAAATAGGAGGTAGATTGGTAGTGCCTTTTGACGGAGAAATACAGCTTTGGGTTAAAAAAAGCGCGAATGATTTTGAAAAACAATCATTTAAAGGATTTAGTTTTGTTCCCTTAATTTCTGATGGCAGAGAATAGTTTTTATTAAAGTTGTCTTTTAAAGTTAAATTTGTTAATATTTTATGATGTTGGATAGCAATAAAAGTTTAGAAGATTCTTCTTATGATTCTCGCGATATAACACTTTCAATTTATGCTGGAGCAGGAGGCCGAGATGCTGAAGATTGGGCTTTGATGCTGTTAAGAATGTATCAAAGATATTCAGAAAAGAAAAATTGGCAGTTTATTTTACTGGATAAAAAGGAAAATGAATTTGGGGGCATCAAAAGCGCAGCAGCGGAAATCAAGGGTGAAGATGCTTATAAAATTTTGAAAAATGAAAATGGAGTGCATCGTTTAGTCAGGATTTCTCCATTTTCTTCCGCAAAACTGCGCCATACTTCATTTGCCTTAGTTGAGGTTTTGCCGATGATTGAAGCCAAAGAATTACCTTTAACCGAAACTGATTTGGAGTTTGAAACATTTCGTTCCTCAGGGCCAGGCGGTCAGAATGTCCAGAAAGTGGAGACAGCAGTGAGGGTGATTCATAAACCCTCGGGAATAAACGCGGCTTGCCAGGCAGAAAGATCTCAGTCCAGAAACAAAGAAAAAGCTTTGACTCTTTTAAGGTCTAAGCTGCACCGATTGCTAGAGCAAGAAAAAATAAAAACTTTAGAAGAATTAAAAGGTGAGAAAGTAAAAATTGAATGGGGGAGCCAGATTCGTTCTTATGTGCTTCATCCTTATAAAATGGTAAAAAATCATCGTACCGGCAAAAAAATAAGTAGCGTTGAAGAAATACTGAATGGCGATTTAGACAAAATTTTAGAAATTTAATTTTTAATTTGTAATTTTGATTTTTGACTTTTGATTTATTATTATGTCTTTAGTCTATTTTAAAAATGTTTCCAAGGCATATAATGGTTCGCTGATTTTGGATAATATCAGTTTTAAAGTAGAACCTGGGGAATTTGCTTCTTTGGTAGGAAGATCAGGGGTTGGGAAAACAACTCTTTTGAAAATGCTCATTAGAGAAGAAAACCCCACTAAAGGCAGAATATTTTTTAATGACAAAGATATTAATAAACTGAAACAGCAAGAAGTAGCTTTACTCCGGCGCAAGATAGGAATGGTTTTTCAGGATTTTAAACTTTTAACTCAAAAAACGGCCTTTGAAAATGTTGCTTTTGCGATGGAGGTAGCTGGTTATCCGGAAAAGATGATTGAAAAAGATGCGCCAGAACTGCTAAAACTGGTAAATTTGGAAACAAAAGCCAACAGCTTCCCTTACCAGCTTTCTGCTGGCGAAAAGCAAAGAGTAGTTATTGCCCGGGTTTTGGCTC
>JBAZEI010000017.1:0-7666 GCA_041654015.1 Minisyncoccota bacterium
TGACTATAGAATGAATTTAGTAGAGGAAAAATCAAAATAAAGGCGCAGGAAATAAAAACCTTGCGCCTTTTAAATTTTCAGAAACAAATATTATTCTCTTTACAATTTAGATTGAAGGTGTTATTATAATTATAAATTTAAAACATTAGATTTGAAAGGAGGCAATCTAATGAAAGCTCTTTTACAAAATAAAAAAAGGATGGGCTTTAATAAAAAATATTCAAAAAAGTTGGAGGGTCCGATTTATGAAGAAGTAATTAAATTATTTCAAAAGAAGGAGGAGATGGAGAAACAAAACAAATGTGAGGAAGTTAGGCAAATTAAAAAAGAGATTGTGGAAAGAAATAGGGGATTAGTAATTAAAATAGCAAGGTCTATTTTTATAACTAATCCTGTAGGGAGTTTAACTTTTGAGGACCTTGCCCAGGAAGGTTTTATAGGGCTGATGAAAGCCATTGATCGTTTTGACTGGAAAAAAGGTTTTCGCTTTTCGACTTATGCTATTTATCGAATAAGGCAGTCTATAATAAGAGCTATTGGCAACAGTTCTCATATGATTAGAGTCCCTATTTCAGCAAGGGATAGAGCCATACGATACCATAAAATTCAATCCAGAATGCATTTTTTGTCAGGCCATTTGCCGACAGATAAGGAAATGCAAGAAATTTTGCGCCTAAATGAAAACCAGATTCTAAATGAAAACCAGATTAAGGCAATAAAGAAAGCAAAAGAAGGAATAGGAGCAGAAAACGTTCTTTCCTTTGATGTAGATTTTTATTTTCCCGATCCTAACAGCGATGAACACAAAGGAAGAGACAGAGAAAAATTATTGGAGATCATCGTCCCACAATCAGAGTCTGTTGTTGAAGTTGTTGAGAGAAAATTTTTACAAGAAAAATTAGAGGAGATATTAAACTATCTAACCTCTAAAGAGAAATTTGTCATTATGGCTAGATTTGGCCTTTTAGATGACAAGGAAAAGACTCTTCAAAAAGTGGGTGATGAGTTGGGATTAACAAGAGAGAGGGTCCGTCAAATCCAAAATGAGGCCCTAAAAAAAATTCGTCATTTGTTCCTATTAAAGGGATTTCAAGAGTATTTTTCAGATAATGGGCGCTATTAAAAATAGCGCCTTTTAAATTTGCTCTGTTAAGTCATAAGGATGACAATTGAAACACAGGAGAACTGTTCTCCTGTGTTTCAATTATTTATTATGCGGGGGTTGACAAAAACAAGTCTGGCGAGTAGTATTTAATTGAACTCTTCCTATCTCTATAAATAGAGAAGAGTATAACTCTCTTAATTTCGCAAATACGGTAAGAAAGATACTGTCTATTAGAGAGATAAGAGAGGAGGTCGTAAATTAAGATAACCGTTAAAAATTAAGCGGATATAAAGCGTAAAAGATGAGCAATAAACTTTATGTAGGCAGTCTTTCTTACAATACAAACGAAGACGGTCTTAAGGAGTTTTTCTCTCAAGCAGGGACTGTTGCTTCAGCCAGCATTATTACAGACAAAATGACAGGCAGATCTAAAGGATTTGGCTTTGTAGAGATGTCTTCAGACGAAGAAGCCAAAAAAGCCATTGAAATGTTAAATGGCAAAGAATTGGATGGCAGAGCTATTATCGTAGATGAAGCCAAGCCAATGAGGGAGAAATTCTAACTTAAATTCTTTCAAAAAAAAGAGCCCTAAAGGGCTCTTTTTTGATTAAGCAAGCCGAATTTTAGATTTGTCTCTTCTTTAAAAATGTGTTATTATTCTCTCAATAAAGGATTTATATTAAAATTAAAATATAATTGCCCTTTTACAATTTAATAAATTAAAAAGAAAGGAGTGTTTTAAAATGGTATTGGATGAACTGAAAAAAAAATTAGCCGCAGAGTCGCTGGATAAATTATTGAGTGTTAGTAGCAATCTTTCAAATTCTCAACTGATTGCTTTAATGAATTTTGCTGAGAAAATTACTAAGGAAGAAGATATAAAGCAAGTTATTGTTAATGCCAGAAAGCAAATTGAGAAAGGACATCCTTGGGTTGGTTTGGCGCAAAAAGCATACAAGAATCTGCATCCAAATTATAGGAAACTGGTAATAAACTTTTTTGTTAACTCTATAATTTGGAGTGTTTCCAAAAGAAGAGAATTTGAAAAAGAAAAAGGCTTCTTGCCGCCCTTCTCAATGGTGATCTCGCCGACAATGAGATGTAACCTCTTTTGCTCAGGGTGTTATGCCGGGGCTTATCAGCAGGAGAAAGGATTGTCAGCCGAGCTTGTTGACCGAATTGTCACCGAAGGGAAAGAAATGGGAACTTTATTTTACACAATTTCTGGAGGCGAGCCATTTGTAAGGAGAGACCTGCTTCAGGTGTATGAAAAACACAATGATTGTGTTTTTCATATCTATACAAATGGCACTTTGCTAAATAAAATCTACATCCAGAGATTAGTGAATTTAGGGAATATAATCCCATTGATCAGTATTGAGGGGTCGGAAGAAACAACAGATAATCGCCGAGGAGAAGGAATCTACAAAAAAATAATGGAAACAATGGATAATCTTAGAGAAGCGGGAGTTCCTTTCGGCTTTTCAGCAACGCATACGAGTTTGAATACTCAAGAAATTTTAGCTGACGAATTTGTTAATCTAATGATTGAAAAAGGAGCTATTCTCGGCTGGTTCTTTCAATACATTCCCATCGGCAGGGAGCCAGATTTAAATCTTATGCCAAGCGCAGAAGATAGAAATTTAAGACGCCAAACTGCGCTTCAATGGCGAAATGAAAAACCAATTGTTGTTTACGACTTTTGGAACGATGGGCCTTTGGTAAATGGATGTATTGCAGGCGGACGATATTTCCATATTGTCAGTAATGGTGATGTAGAACCCTGTGTCTTTGTTCACTTTGCTGTTGACAATATTAAAGAAAAAAAATTGGAAGAAATTTTAACTTCTCCTTTTTTCAAAGCGATTCAAAAGAGACAACCCTATGTAGATGATGAAAGTGCTCCTAATCTTTTGCGGCCCTGTATGATTATTGATCATCCTGAGATATTAAGAGAGGTCGTGATGGGAACAAAAGCCCATCCGACTTGCCCAGAAGCAGAGAGAATCCTAGAAGGATCTCTGGCAGAAGGGTTGGATAAAATTGCATCCGATTGGAAAAAGATTGTTGATCCAATATGGGAGAAAGAATATAAAAAAACAAAATAAACAAAAGGCGGTTTTAAAAATAAAACCGCCTTTTAAATTATCTGTGGATAAAATGGGGATAGCATTTTAGCGGGGAAAAACAAAAATACTTATTTTCTCTTTATTAAAGCGGAAAAATTCCCTAATTAGATTAAGGGAATTTTTAATTTTTGCTTCTTGACTTAATGGGGTTTAAGGGAGTAAAATGGAAGAAAGTGGATTGATGTGGATAACTGTGGGGAAAACTCTATTTTTTGGGGATAAAGGGCTTTCTACAAATTTTGGAGTTATAAAGCGAACAAAATTTGTCTAGAAAACCTTTACCCCGCCCTTTTGTAAATTCTATAGTGTTCTTTTTCTATAAAATATGATATCTATAAATTTTGTTTCAATTCTAGAACAATAATCAAAAGGGCGGGGTGTTCAAGGTGATAGTAACCCAGCCCTTTAGCTGGAATATAAAAACTATCACAGATGTACATAAAAATAAACTAAACAAATAAATAATTATCCAGTTCTTCAAAGGGCTGGGTTAACAACATTGGTATGTTCATTGGCGAATATTCATACACTATAGATCCAAAAGGAAGAGTGGCGATTCCTTCAAAATTACGCAAGCACTTTATTGAAGGAGCTGTCCTCACCAGAGGATTAGATAATTGTCTTTTTATTTTTCCTTCCAAAGATTGGCGGCAAATGGCGGAAAAAATAAAAAACCTGCCTTTAAGCCAATCTAATTCCCGGGCTTTCTCCAGATTGATGCTTGCTGGAGCAATGGACATTAAATTGGATAATCAGGGCAGGATTTTAATCCCTGATTATTTAAGAAAATACGCTGGCTTGGGAAAAAAGATTGTTTTGGCCGGTGTTTATAATCGGTTGGAAGTTTGGGATGAAAAAGAATGGGAAAAATATAAGCAAAGAACAGAAAAAGAGTCGGGAAATATCGCGGAACAGTTAGGAGATTTGGGAATTTAAAGGGCTTTGTCTGCGAAGGCGAGCGATGGCGCTCAACATTGAGTTTCGCTCGAAAATTTTAACAACATTGGTATGCATATTCCAGTTCTTTTAAAAGAAACAATTTATTACTTAGATCCAAAGCCAAACGAAAATTTTATTGATGCGACAATCGGGGAAGGGGGGCATACCATTCGTATCCTTGAAAAAAATAAACCGAAGGGAAAGATGTTAGGCATTGAGATAAACAGAGAGCTTTTTGAGAAACTGCGTAGAGAACTTAAAGATAAAATTCCGGGAGCTGAAGAAAGATTAGTTTTGGTGAACGATTCCTATGTTAATTTAGAAAAGATTGTAGAAGATAATAATTTTCAGCCAGTACACGGAATCCTCTTTGACTTGGGAGTTTGTTCTTGGCACTTGGAATCATCAGGCAGAGGCTTTTCTTATCAAAGAGACGAACCTTTGGATATGCGTTTTGACCCAAACCAGGATTTAACGGCGGCGGAGATTATAAATTTTTGGGACATAACGAACATAGAAAAGATTTTTAAAGAATTTGGCGAAGAAAAATATGCGCGCCGCGTTGCCTTGGCGATAAAAGAAGCAAGAAAAAAAGAGAGGATTGTCAGCACCCAACAGTTAGTAAATTTATTAAAACAAACATTGCCCAAAAATTATGATAACCAGAGAATTCATTTTGCGACCCGAGTTTTTCAAGCCTTGCGCATTGCTGTAAATAATGAATTGGAAAATGTTGAAAAAGGGTTGGTTCAAGCGATAAAAGTATTAGAACCTAAGGGAAGGATTGTTGTAATTTCTTTTCACTCTTTAGAGGATAGAATTGTCAAAAACTTTTTTAGAGAACAGGCAAAAATTAATAAATTGGAAATTCTGACAAAAAAACCGATTTTTCCTTCGCTTGAGGAAATAAAAACAAACCCTCGTTCGCATTCGGCAAAATTAAGAGCCGCTCAAATTAATCAATTTTAAAAATTTTAAGATGACCATTATTTATAACCAGAGCAAAAATAATCAAAAGCAAGCTATTATTTTGCATTCTCGTAAAAAATTGCCTTCGCGGCATAAAAGAAAATGGCGATATTTTATTAATAACGCCGGAGAATATTTTGGTCATATTAAATTAAGCTTTTTATTTTTAGCGCCTGCATTAGCCATTGGCGGTTTTTGGCTTCTCTTATTTGGGCAAAGTATTTCCGCTGATTATAAAATTTATAATTTAAAACAGGAATTAAGCCGAATAGAAGAGGAAATTAATAATTTAAATGAAGAGGCGGCAGCCGTCACTTCAATCGAAAAAGTTGAAGAATGGGCGGAAGAAAATAATTTTGTCAAAGTAGAAACTTTCTCTTATTTAGATTTAAGCAACAAGAATTTAGCCCAAAGATAGGGTGAATTTTATAATGCGAAGAAAAAAGAGATATCCAAAATATAAAAATTTTTACCAAAGCAATAAGCGGACAAGCGAATATTCTTTTAAGGGAAGGGTTTTTTTTATTTATTTTTGTTTTTTTGCGGCTGTTTTAATTTTATTAGGGCGTCTTTACGCTTTACAGATTAGAGATTATTCTGAATTCTCAGCTCAAGCAGAATCTTTGCATGAGACAACCGCTATTTTAACTCCTCAAAGGGGGTTAATTTATTGTCAGGATAAAAATAAAGAATATATTCCTCTTGCCATTAATAAAAAATATTTTTCTCTTTATGTGGTGCCCAAAGAAATAGAAAGTCCGGAGAAAGTTAGCGAGGCCTTGGCTCAGATAATTCCTCTTTCTTATGATGAGATTTTTGAAAAAGCGAGTAAGCCGAATGATCCTTATGAATTACTGTTGAAGAAGATAGAGGAAGACACTTTAATTAACAAAATTAAGGAACAAAATTTAGAAGGTGTTTATTTTCAGGAAGAATATTATCGTTATTATCCTTTTGATTCTCTCGCCGCTCAAACAATCGGTTTTGTCGCTGAAAGCGACGATGGTTTGTTAAAAGGACGTTATGGTTTGGAGGCCTATTATGATGCTATTCTCACTGGCCAAAAAGGGGTTTTTCAGGGGATAAAAGACGCCTTAGGCCGTTTGGTGCGTTCAAACTCGTCCCAAGAAAAAAAACAAGTGGAAGGAGTTTCTATAATAACAACAATAGATAAAAATGTTCAGTTCACAGCCGAACAAGCTTTAAAAGATTTAATGATTACAAGAAAGGCCTCTAAAGGTACAATAATTGTGATGGAAGTTAAAACTGGGAAAATTTTAGCCTTAGCAAATTGGCCGACATTTAATCTCAATAATTTTTCTGAAATAACGGATTATTCTATTTTTAGAAATTATGCCACAGAAGAAAGATACGAGCCGGGATCGGTTATTAAACCATTTACAATGTTCGCAGGAATTGATTCTGGGAAAGTCACTCCAGAGACGACTTATGTAGATAAGGGTTATTATGAAGTAGGCGGCTATCGGCTGGAAAATTACCGAGGTGATGTTTATGGAAAATCCACTATGCGCAAAGTTTTGGAGTTTTCTATAAATACCGGCGCTATTTTCGTGGCTCAACAGGTTGGGAATGAAACATTAAGAGATTATTTTACAAAATTTGGGATAGGGGAGATTACAGGAATAGATTTGCCATATGAAATCGGGGGTGATTTGTCTAATTTAGAGTATCCAAAAATCAATCCGACATATTTTGCGACTGCTTCTTACGGTTTGGGAGTTTCTGTAACGCCAATGGCTTTAATTCGGGCCTATGCGATTTTGGCTAATAAAGGCAAAATGGTAACGCCTTATCTTGTGGAAAGTACAAAAGACAGTGTCTCAAGTCAAACTTCCTTGATTTTTCCAGAGCCAATAGAAAATTTACCCCAAGTCGTGAGTCGGGAATCAGCGGAAACTTTAACTTCAATGTTAGTCGGGGTAATTGAAAATGGTTTTGGCGGCAATGCTAAAATTAAAGGGTATAGTTTAGCTGGTAAAACAGGAACATCTTTTATTCCTTTAAAAGAAGGAGGGGGCTACTCTGAGGAAGAAATTCATACTTTTGTCGGATTTTTCCCTGCTTCAAACCCAGAATATATTATTTTGGTAAAGATGGATCGGCCTCAATGGGGCGAAGGGGCGGCAAGCCAGACAGTTACTTTGGCTTTTAAGGAAGTGGAAAGATTTTTGATAAACTACTATAATATTCCACCAGATGAAATATAGACGCAAGATTTGGAGATATTGTCTCAAAAACACGCTATCGATTTCCCCAGCAAGGAAATCGCGCTCGCGCTCGGCCTCGCTCTCTCGCTCACTATGTTCGCTCGAACCATGCCCGCTCGGCCTGCGCGACGGTTTTCTCAACAACATCTCCGAATCTTTTAGGAAGTAAGTATTTGTACATGAAAAGGAAATTTGTTCAATATATCTTAAAATATCTGTCTCAGCTTATCTTATGGCGTTACAAGCCTCTTGTTATTGGCGTTACCGGCAGCGTCGGCAAAACTTCAACCAAAGAG
>JBAZEI010000018.1:0-7027 GCA_041654015.1 Minisyncoccota bacterium
CCAATTCATTTTTCCATTGCTTAAGTTCTCTCTCCGACATCAACCTTAAATAAGTTGCCTCAGAAGCTATTTCATTGGTGACGCAATAATCAAAACTAAATTTATAACCGCCTCCGGCTTCAGCTCCTGTAAAAATATCCTTAGTATCAATTTTAATCCCCTCTTCAGATTTGGCATAAGCGTCATTTAAACTATTAATTACTGTCTGATAATAATTGTTTAAATCCTCCTTTGCTTTTGACAATTCTAATTGTTTCAAATTTATAGTTTCTTCCCGTGTTCCTTTTTTAAGCTCATTAAGCTGAGCAATTTCCGCTTCAAGGCTGGCTTGAGCTTGCTTTAATTGGGCCCAAAGGTCATCATTTTCTAAATAAGCCAAAACCTGGCCGGTTTTAACCTTATCTCCATTTTCAACCAAAATTTTTGATACTTTGCCTGTAGCCCTAAAGGATAAATCTATCCGCCCAACAAGTTGAACTTTCCCTGTAGCAGAAACTTCTTCTCTAATTGGCCCTCTTTGGACAAAAGCTGAACTATACTCTAACCCATTATTCCCTCTAGAAAAGAAAAATATAAGAATAAATAAGAGGACAACGCCTCCTATTAAAAAAAATATTTTTTTGGAATTTTTAAAATCAATCATATTTTTATTTTTGCTTTTTGAATATAACATAAAAGAGATAAAAGATCAATTAAAAAGCCGTTTTTAGGCCTCTATGGTCTTTAAAAACGGCTTTATTTTCTAATACTTTTCACTGATACTTTTACTGTAGTAATAAAAATACTAAATACAAAGATATTGCTCCTATAATAAATACAATAAATTCTTCCATAATTAATTTTCCCTCCTCTAACCTTTAAATTTCTTTAAACTTTTTTACCTAAAAAAACATTTCATCAAGATCATATAAGTTTCCTTGCTCGTCAATTGCTGAAAACACACCTTCTGGCAATAGAGTTATTACAAAATGTTTATTATGTAGTTTAATTTGTTTCATTCCCGCTAATTTCCAGCCGATAAGCATTTCTTGCGATTTCCTTTTCTTGTCTTCAGAATTTAAAGGAAATTCTTTCTCAACAAATTTTTTAATTATTTTCTCCGCCTTCTCCATTTACAAAACCTCCTTTCTAAATATTTAGAAGATTGCCTTCTCTATCAATACCAAAGAATCCTTTATCATCTTCCTTACGAATTACTAAAATATATTTTCCCCCTTTTATTTCTCCAGCGATTCTTTCTTCTAATTTTTCTTTTTCTCTTTCTTTTTCTATCTCTGCAAGACCTGAATATTTTCTGTCAATAAAATTATTTAAAGCTTCCTTTCGAAATTTCTTCACTTTTTTCTCCTTTCATATATATTAAATTTTCAATGTTCTTTTTAAAAATACCCTTCATTAAGAGTATTTTTAATTTACCACGATTTATTAAATAAGTCAAATTTACCTCTTTGACCACTGGGCTCTCTTTCTTGCTTTTTTCAAACCATATTTTTTTCTCTCCACCTCGCGCGAATCTCTTGTCAAGAAACCTTTTCTTCTAAGAATCGGCTTAAATTTATCTTCATCAATTTTAACCAAGCAACGGCTAATGCCTAATCTGATGGCTTCTGCCTGCCCTAAAATACCGCCGCCTTGTACCTTAATTGAAATTAAAAAACTATTTTCTAAATTAGTTAATCGCAAAGGGTCTAATATTTTTTGGCGCTGTCTTTCTGCAGGGAAATATTCTTCCAGGCTTTTTCCATTAATAATTAAACCCGGCTTATCTTTTATGAGCCTTACCCGGGCAACCGCTTCTTTTCTTCTGCCAATAGATTCAATATATTTTCCCCCGCCAGTTGACGAAGTCTCTTCGCCTCTTACTTTCTTTTTTCTTGGCCTTGTTTCTTTTTCTTTTGTTATTTTTTCTTTTTTAACAACCATAGTTTAGTAATTTATTATCAACCTTTTTATTCTCTTGGGGCGTAGTTTATTTTTTGGCAACATTCCTTTAACAGCCATCTCAAAAACCTTTTTTGGGTCTTTTTCCCACATTTTTTCCAAGCTTATTTCTTTCAAATGGCCGATATAGCCGGTATGTTTATAATAAATTTTGGTTCTTGATTTAGTTTTACCAAAAGGTTTTATTTTGCCCAAATTCTCAACAATAACAATTGTCTCTCCCGCTTTATTGGGAGCATATTCTGGTTTATGCTTATCTTGAAGCAAAACAGCGGTTTTTGAAGCCAACCTGCCTAAAGATTGGCCCTGAGCGTCTATAGTAACGGTATTTTTATTTTGTTTTTCCATTGTTATTTATTTGATTTAGCTTCTTCTGTCTCCTTTATTTGCTCTTTTACACCTTTTGCCATTAGAGTTTTGTCAACTAATTCTAAAATTACCAAAGAAGAACCGTCTCTAACTTTCTTTTCGGCTGTCTTAATAATTCTCGTATAACCGCCTTTCCTGTTTTTACAAACCGGCGCTATCTCGTAATATAATTTATTTGCCGCTTTTTCTGGAAGCTTCTTTTTAAGATTTCTTAAAGAAGACAAATCTTGCTTCTTGGCAATGGTTATTAATTTTTCAACAGTAATTTTTGTCTCTTTGGCTTTTTCTGGAGTACTTTTAATTCTCTCTTCTAATATTAAATTAGCGGCTAAACTTTTTTGAAGCGCCTTTCTTTGATCTCTTTTCCGGTGAAATTTTCTTCCCTTCTTCAAATGTTTCATATTGAATATAACGATACTAATTTTAATTATATTTAATTATATTCGTATTATTCGTAAGATTCGCGTATTGGCATCGTTTAATTATTTAATTATTTTAAAGTATACTCCAAATTCTTAATAATTTTCTTCACTTCTTCTAAAGATTTTTCTCCCAAGCCATCAAGCTCTGACAATGTTTCTTCCCGATATCTTAAAAGACCAGCTAATGTTTTGATTCCGTTGTTAAGCAACGCTTTTTTTGTCCGCTGGCTCAAATCTAAATCTTCTATCAAAATATCCTTTGGCTCTTTTTTCCCTTTTTTTGAAGCGTCTTTTTCTGCTTTCTGTCTTTGTTTGTCTTCGCTGAAAGCGGAAAATTTATCTTCTATTAACTTAAAATGGTCTTTCAAAATAACAGCTGCCTGGGCCATAGCTTGTTCTGCCGAAATAGAGCCGTCCGTCTCAATAACAATAATCAAACGATTATAATTTGTTTTTTCTCCCATTCTCATATCTTCAACCTGAAAATTTACCTTCTGAATAGGTGAAAAAATAGCATCTACGGCAATTGTTCCGATTGTTACTTTTTCTTCTTGCCGTTCTTCCACTTGAGAATAGCCCAACCCTCTTTCTATGGTTGCTTCTAAATCCAACTTTCCTTTTTTGTCAGTTATATTTGCTATTACCAATTCAGGATTCATAATTTCTGCCATTGGATTAGGCTCAAAATCTTTAGCAGTCACTATTTTTTCTCCTTGAACTTTTAATTTTAAAGTTTGCGGTTCATCACCATAAAGTTTGACTCTTAACTGCTTTAAATTAAGCATAATATCCAAAACACTTTCCTGGATATTCGGAATTGTTGAAAATTCATGATGAACGCCTTTGATTTTAAAAGAAGTCACGGCGGCACCTTCAATTGAAGAAAGAAGAACACGCCTTAAAGCATTGCCAATAGTAACACCATAACCAGGATACAAGCCTTCAATTATGAATTTTCCATAATTTTTCTTTTTTTCAGCTGTTGTAATTGATAAAGGTGAATGAAACATGTAAATGTTGTTAAAATTTTTTAGTGAAACTCAATGTTGAACGACGAAAATTTTACTACAACATTGAACACCCCGCTCTTTTGATTATTGTTCTAGAATTGAAACAAAACTTATAGATATCATATTTTATAGAAAAAGAACACTATAGAATTTACAAAAGGGCGGGGTAAAGGTTTTGTTATTGCTCAGGCTTCTCCGCCAGCTGGCGGATCGCCTTCGCAGACAAAGCCCTTTACCTGCTGTAAAACTCTATAATAGAAGTGAAATCAAAAGGCAATTGCAATTCTTGTAAATCCGGTTCGGAAATAACTTTGCCCTCCATTTTTTTCTCATCTACTTGAAGATATTTTGGCGGATTATATTTTTCCATTGTTTTTTTAATATCTTTAAATGGCTGTTTATCTGCGCTTTGGGGCCTAATAGAAATAACGTCTCCTTTTTTCAAAATAGTTGAAGCGATATTATGCCTTCTGCCGTTTAAAAGAAAATGCCCATGGCTTGTTAATTGGCGGGCAGCGGTCCTTGAGGAAGCAAATCCTAAACGGAAAACTACATTATCAAAACGGCTTTCTAATAATTGAGCCAAAGATTCAGGAGTAGAAGCCCCTTTTTTAAAAGCTAATTTTACATAGCGCCTGAATTGCTGTTCTCTAATTCCATACGTTAATTTTACTCTTTGTTTTTCAGTTAATTGTTTGCCATAAGCAGTCAGGGCTCTGCTTCTTTTTTGCCGGCCGCTGGAAGAAGGAAAACCCCTTCTTACCAAAGCGCATTTCGGAGTAAAACATCTTTCTCCTTTTAAAAACAATTTCTCACCGGCAGCTCTACATTGTTTGCATTTATTATCTAACATACTAATATAAATTGTTAAACCCTCCTAAGTTTTTCTTTAAAAAATTTTGGCGGGTAAAAAATTTTGGCGGGTGAATTGTTATTTGTTAATTATTTTTGACTTTTTTAAATACAGGAGATCGAGAAATATAGTTTGAGAAACGCTCAAGCCGACGAGCGGGCATGGTTTGAGCGAAGCGAAAGAGCGAGGAGGCTTGGCGAGTCCTAAAATCCTCGCTGGGGATTTTTGGACGTTTTCGAAAACTATATTTTGAGATCTATTACACTCTTCTCGCTTTTCGAGGACGCGGCCCATTATGAGGAACTGGTGTTATATCTTTAATCATAGTTATATCTAATCCTTGGCTGGCAAAAGAACGAATTGCCATATCTCTGCCGCCCCCAATTCCCTTTAAATAAATTTCTGCTGTTTTTAACCCCATCTTCCTAGCTTTTTCCATTAAAACGCTTACCACTTTTGAGGCGGCATAGGGAGTTGCTTTTTTGGGGCCTTTAAACCCTAAAGATCCGGCTGAAGACCAAGCCAAAGCATTCCCTTTCAAATCAGTGATTAAAATAGAAGTGTTATTATAAGAAGCGTTAATATAAACCCTGCCCTTCTCCGTTGTTGTTTTAATCGGGGCCTTTGATTTAGAAGACGCAAACTTTTCTTCTATCTTAGTGGCCTCTTCTCCTGTTTTAGTAATAACTCTTTTCTTGCCCATGCCAATGTGATTAACCCAGCCCTTTGAAGAACTGGCTAATTATTTATTTGTTTAGTTTATTTTTTATGTACATCTGTGATAGTTTTTATATTCCAGCATAAAGGGCTGGGTTACTATCACCTTGAGCACCCCGCTCTTTTGATTATTGTTCTAGAATTGAAACAAAATTTATAGATATCATATTTTATAAAAAAGGAAACTCTATAAAATTTGTCAAAAGAGCGGGGTAAAGGTTTTGTTGCTGTTCAGGCTTCTCCGCCAGCTGGCGGATCGCCTTCACAGACAAAGCCCTTTATGTCGGTGTTGGCGCTTTTCTCTTTCCAGAACCCACAGTTTTTCTCACATTACCTCTAACTGTCCTTGAGTTCGTTTTTGTTCTTTGCCCTCTTACCGGCAAACGTTTTATATGCCTCAAGCCCCGATAGCTATTAATGTTTATTAACCTTTTTACATTTCCCCTTACTTCTCTTCTTAAGTCGCCTTCGGTTTTAATCTGTTTTTTCTCTAAAAGCTCTTTTAGAGTATTTAGTTCTTGAGGAGTTAAATCCTTAGCTTTTTTTGTAAAATTAATCCCCGCTTCTTTTAGAAGTTCTTCTGATAAAGATTTCCCTATTCCATAAATATAGGTAAGGGCAATGTTAATATTCTTATTATCTGGGATATTTATTCCTAAAAAACGAACCATATTAATCTTGTATTTATTTTAAATTTCAAAGACGAAAAGTGGTTGTTAAAAAAAACTATAGCGATTAGCGTGTTTTTGCGACAACCACTTGAGTCTCACCCTTGCCGCTGTTTATGTTTTGGATTTCGGCAAATAACATATAAGCGGCCTTTTCGTCGCACCACTTTACAATTTTTACAAATTTTTTTTACTGAAGACCTGACTTTCATACTTAAAAATTTTACTCATTGTTGGTTGAGTTGTAAAGTTGGGACGAGATAAAGATTTTTTAATATTTACAGCCGATAAACGATACGGCCGCGTTTAGAATCATAAGGAGATATTTCAACTACAACTTTATCCCCGGGAAGAACTTTAATAAAATGAAGGCGAAGTTTGCCTGCTAAATGAGCCAAAATTTCTTCATTATCTTCGTTAACCCGAACACGGAACATTGCATTCCGCAAAGATTCAACCACAATCCCTTCTTTACGAATCGCTTCTTTTTTCTGCGCCATAAAGTTTTAATAGTTTATCAAAATAAGTTATTTTAGTCAACCCCCATCTTTGTATAATCTTTTTATAAAAGGTAGGGGGTTTTACACGCTCTGTTAGAGGGTTGATTCGGACATCATAATATTACGACGTCCGACGTCGTTATAACCATTATCCATCTATTTTACTAACAGGTTAATCTTTTCTTGAGAGTTTGGAACTTTTTTTATCCAAAAGGGCCAAAACTTAATTTTAACTTCTTCTATCCCGGGGGTATTTCGGAAAATTTCATCCAATTCTTCCTCGGTTTTTCCAACTATAGCGTTTTCTATCATTTCCAAATCAATTTGATGACACAAAGTTTGATTGGTCTTAATAGTTATTTTTAAAGACCCTTTTTCGAAATCCGTCTCCAAATCAGAATATTCTATTTGAGGGTCTGAGCAAAAATCATAATTTTCATCTTTTTCTTCGCTTAAAACGCTCTGAACGAAATTTAAAATATGGCTTTTATTAAAAGCGATGATTTTTATTTCTACTTCAGCGCTTACGGTGAATTTATCTGTATAA
>JBAZEI010000019.1:0-6243 GCA_041654015.1 Minisyncoccota bacterium
AAAGAAAAAGTAAAAAATTTAAAAAACGGTGGGGCATAATAATAATTTACAATTTACAATTTTTAATTTTCAATTGTCATTGAGAAGCGCCGAGAGGCGGTGAAACAATCTTTGCTTCAATTTACAATTATCAATTCTCAATTTACAATAAATTCTCAATGATTCAATGATTCAATGTTTGGATGTCGGACATCCAAACATTCTTTGTTATTCTGAGCGTAGCCCCGCCTGCCAATGCCTATCAATCGAATCCTACCAATATTAAGGATACTTAGAATAAATCATCCATTTCTCATCTTAATTTGGCAGAAAGGCTATGGCGGGCAAGGAAGAATCTCTCGCGAATGCGAGAATTACACTTAAGAATTATAAAATTAGAATTTTTGTGTATCTTGTATTTGAGAAAATACATACTATATTATATAATATAGTTATAATATAGTATAGTTATAGAGTAAAACTTATGGCTTTAAATTTATTGAAGAAAAATCTTTATTTAGGAATAGACATTGGCACTACTTCTGTTAAATTGGTGGAACTGCGAAAATTAAATGACATGATGGAATTGACCAATTACGGAATTTTAGAAAAATACGGCCATTTAGAGAGAATTAATGATGCTATCCAAACAAATAGTTTTAAATTGCTTGAAGAAAGCACCTCTTTGCTTTTAAAAGAGTTGATAGAAAAAACAAAAACACAAAATCATAAGGCCTTTATGGTTTTGCCAAGCTTTTCTGGGTTTATTTCCTTGATGGAATTTCCAGAGATGCCAGATAAAGAAATTGCTAAAGCTGTTAAATTTCAAGCCGGTCAATATGTTCCGATGCCTCTTCAAGAAACAACTTTGGACTGGCAGATTATTGAAAGAGAAGCCGGAAAGATTATTGTTCTTTTGATGGCAGTGCCGACGGATACAATCCAAAGGCATATTCGCAGTGCTGAATTGGCAAGGATAAATTTAAAAGGATTGGAATTGGAAAATGTGGCTGTTGCTCGTTTATTTGGAAAGCAAGAAAAAAGTCCTGCTGTTTTGGTTGATATTGGCGGAAGAAGCACCTCTATAAGCATAATGGATAAGGGGTTCTTAAGAGCCAGCCATAGCCTAGATACTGCTGGCGGAGATTTCACCCAAGTTATCAGCAGTGGTTTGGGGATTAACCCCTTAAGGGCGGAAGAATTGAAAAGATCTTCAGGATTAAATCTTCAGGTTCGCGGTGAGGTAAAAATTTCAACTCTTTTAGTTCCATTAATGGATATGATAAAAAGAGAAATTGAAAAGGCTATCAATAATTATTATTTAAGAACTAAGAGGCAGGTAGAGAAAGTTATTTTAACCGGAGGCAGTTCTAATTTACAGGGGTTGGATGCTTATTATTCCCAAGAATTATCTCTGCCAGTAGTTAAAAGCGATCCTTTTAGCTTAGGGCTTGTTACTTACAACCCAAAATTAGCTCCTGTTATAAAGGAAATCGGTCCAACTTTGACAAGCGCCTGCGCCGTAATTTTTAAATAGAAGATACTTCTTTATTTTTATAATGGCAGGGCAAGGCAACAATAATTTAGAAATCTACCCGCCAAAATTTTATTCACCCGCCACAAATTTCAAAGAAATTTAGGCGGGCAAGGAAAATTTAGGCGATTAAAGCAATGGAGCAATGAAGCAGTGAAGCAATGAAGCAGGGTAAGTGCCGAAGGCACAAATTTGAGAAGTTGATCCTTGTTATGGTGTGGGGGCTTGCTTTTTGAAAAAAAGGAGTTAAAATAAAAGTATAATAATATGGTAGATAAATTTGACCAGGAGTTTTTAAAAACAAAAAAACTTCCTCCTACTTGGCCAAAGGGGCTTTTAACTTTTGTGGTTATAATTTTCCTTGTGGTATTAGGCGGTTATTTTGCTTTGAATTATTGGAATCAAAACCAAATTTCAAAATTAGACCTCTTAAAAAGCGAATTTCAAAGCATTAGAGATAGTTTTGCTTTGGAAGACGAACAAGCAGTTATTCTTTTTGAAAAAAAAATAAATAATTTGAAAGAATTATTAACTAATCATGTGTATTTTTCCAATGTCTTGGCCCTATTGGAAAGTTTAACCCATCCGAATGTTTATTATACAGGTTTAGATTTTGCCTTGGATAAGAATTTAATTGAGTTAAGCGGTGTCGCCAAAAATCAGGTAATTTTAAGCGAAGCGGTAAGTGGTTTGGTAAATGATTCTGAAAGAATTAAAGCGGTAGTAGTTAAAAATATGCATTCAGAGGATAAAGATAATAAAGTTACCTTTTCTCTGAGCCTTTATCTTCAGCCAAATATTTTAAAATCCAAAATAAATGACAGAAACCAGTAAACAAAATTTCGCTATCTTATTTATCACCCTATTGCTTGTTGCGACCATTTTTTTATTTGCGCGTTTTATCCAGCCAGCTATAAATCAAGCAAAAGAATTGTCCGCTGGAATAAAAGAAGAACAAGAAAAAATAAGGATCCTTCAAGAATATAAAGCCAAAGCAGAATCGTTAGTTCAAACTTACGCGAATTTAGGAGAGCAGGTTAATGATGTGCATTTGGCTTTGCCCGACGATCCCCAAACTGCCCAGGTATTAGCTATCTTAGACGCTATTTCTAAAAAAACTAATATTTATTTTTCTGACCTAACTTTTACAGAAGGATCTCAAGAAGGACAGAATTATTTAGAAATTAAAACTGTTTTCACCGCCAATTACGAGGATTTTAAAAAATGGATAGATGAAATAGAAAAAGAGTTGCGGCTTATTGATTTAACGAAAATAAATATTAAAAGGAGCGATTCTTTAAAATCTACTCTAATAGAGTATAGTATTGTTATGCGGGTGTATTTCTTAAGCAGCAATACTCAATAATTTAATAATTTTATTGCAAGATATGGCTATAGAAGTAAAACAACAAAAGAGCAGTAATTTAGGGTCATTTTTAATAATCATTCTCGTTTTAATTATGATTGGTTGGTTGGTTTGGGAGTTTTTAAAACCGAGCGACTTTTTTAAACAGCCGGATATAAAAGATTTACTTCCTGCTTCTTCTCAAGGGTTAATTGAGGCTGAATTAGACATCAACCAGGTTTTTAATCATCCTGTTTTTCAAACTTTATCTCCCCATATTGTTTGGCCCTTGGAAATTCCTGAATTAGGCCGGCCTAATCCTTTTAAACCCTTCTAAAATTGGAATACCAATTTTAGAAATCCCAATAGCCAAGAAACAAGGATACAAACTGTTTGGAAATTGATTATTGGTTATTGAATATTGTTTGGTTATTGTCTCTTGTATCCTTGTATCTTAATTCTTATTTATGATTCAAGAGGAATTATTTCTTTCAACTCTTATTCAAAAAGGACTCATCAAACAAAGTGATGCTTCCGAGATTCTTCGAGAAGCCCAGAGTTTAGAAAAGAGCGCTGAAGAAATTATTTACGAGAGAAATTTAATAGATGAGAAAGTTCTCGCCCAAGTTAAAGGCGAGCTTTTTAAATTACCGGTAAAACAAATTTTCAAAGATGAAATCATCCCTCAAAGTATTTTAAATTTGATACCTGAAGATACAGCCCGTCATTATAGTTTTATTGCTTTTAATAAAGAAAATAATATTTTGGAAGTGGGAATGGTGTATCCGAATAATCTTAAGGCTCAGGAAGCCCTGAAGTTTATAATGGCTCGTTTAAATTTGGAATTCAAAGTTTTTATTATTACTCCAACCGATTTAAGAAATGCTTTGGAGCAATACCAGACATTTACTCAAGAATTTGAAGCCCTTTTGGCAGATTTTCAAAAAAGATTTAGCGGCGTTCAAAAGAAACAATCAACATTTAAATTAATAGATTTAGAATCTACGGCCGGCGCCGTTGCCGAGGAAGCCCCTATTATTAAGCTTTTTGCTTCAATCTTAAAATATGCTGTTCGCTCAAGAGCGTCTGATATTCATATTGAGCCCGAAAGGAATAAATTAAGAGTGCGTTTTCGTGTTGATGGTAATTTAGCAACCACATTGACTTTGCCTTTAGCAGTCCACTCAGCGATTATCAGCCGAGTGAAAATAATGGCTAATTTAAAAATAGATGAAACGCGATTGCCTCAAGATGGGCGTTTTTTCTCTGCTATTGATGAGAAAGAAATAGATTTTAGGATTTCTACTTTTCCGACCGCTTTGGGCGAAAAGGTGGCTATTAGGATTTTGGATCCGACGGTTGGCTTGAAAAGTATTCACGAATTAGGCCTTGAAGGCAGAAATTTAGAAATTTTACAAAAAGAAATTCTAAAGCCTTACGGTATGGTTTTAATAACCGGCCCCACAGGTTCGGGAAAAACAACAACCTTATATGCAATTATGCAGGTTTTGAATCAGGACAAGGTTAACATAGTAAGCTTGGAAGACCCGGTAGAATATACAATGGAAGGCATAAATCAATCTCAAGTTCTTCCTGAAATAGGATATACTTTTGCTCGCGGACTTCGCCATATAGTTCGTCAAGATCCGGATATTATTATGGTAGGAGAAATTCGTGACGAGGAAACGGCAGAATTAGCAACTCATTCTGCTTTAACCGGCCATTTAGTTTTATCAACTTTGCATACCAATAACGCTGTTGGGGTTATTCCCCGCTTAATGGATTTGGGCGTGAATGCTTTTTTAATACCTTCTTCCTTGAATTTAATGATATCTCAGCGTTTAGCTAGAAGATTGTGCCCTGATTGCAGAAAAAGAGTTTCAGCTTCAGAAAAGGAGCAGCAAATTATTGAGGAGATTCTATCTTCTATGCCAAAAGAAGAAAAAGAAAGATTGCCTTATAAGAAACCTTATTATCTTTATAAATCAAAAGGTTGTCCCACTTGCAATAACAAAGGTTATTTAGGCAGGGTTGGAATTTTTGAGATAATGAAGATGACTTTTGAATTAGAACAAATAATTTTATCCCAACCCTCGCAAGAAAAATTATTAGCCGAGGCAAAAAGGCAGGGGATGATTACCTTACAGCAAGATGGCATAATTAAAGTTTTAGAAGGAATGATTAGTTTGGAAGAAGTTCTTTCTATAACAGCAAAATATTAAACTATGGAAGTTGAACTTCCATAGTTTGTCATTGCGAGAAAAATTTTTTAATCACAGGAATATTTTTTTGGTCTCTAAGGGGCAGGGAGCTAACTCTGCCCTTTTTTAATTTTTAAAAATATGGAAGTTCAACTTCCATATTTTTAATGTGGGATACTCTAAAATTTTTCGCCGTTTTCCTCCTCTTGCGTCCAAATAAAACTTATGTTATTTTATTTTCAGGAAAAACCCGTGATCCAACGTTTCTTAAAATAGTACCTTCAAAACAGAAAGGAGGTGAAAAAGATGGATGTAAAGCACCTATCGCTTCTCGATCGGCTTTTCGAGCCGGTTCCTGAGACGCCGGCGTCGGAGCTCGGTTACTATGATCCAATTACACAGACGTGGTCGCATCGAAACGCGCGGCTCATGAGTCCGGTCAAGCACAACCAGGAGCACTAGCTCCACCACAAGCCCCTCAAGACACAATCTATTTCTTGAGGGGCATTTTTTTACACACAGTGGCAAAATGCAATATCTTGTTCATAAGTTTTGTGCGAAGGGATGTGTTCGTAAAATCTCCTATGTGTCCGGAAGAAAACCAGACAACGGAGACATTTTTGTTAATTTTTTTTAACTTATTTATGAAATGCCGAATCTGGCGTGGCGGACAACGGACATCGTTTTTACCATGTAATAAGAGAATTGGCGACTGTATATGATCAACATACGAAATCGGGGAACTGCGAATATAGCGTGTTAAGGAGGTTTTAGGTGTACCCTTAAACCTTTTTCTATCTTGCGATTTGAAGTAAGCTGGTTCATCCTCGTACTGCCTAACGCAGTCTACTATCGCGGCTCCGGCAATGCCACAACGCCATAAGTTTGGATATTTTCCAAGAGCGAGGAGAGTAACGTATCCTCCCCAAGACCACCCGTTGAGAATGACGTTATTTGTATCTGCGTAATTATTCCTGACAAGCCAATTTCGTACGGCCGCAACATCTTCAACTTCCCAGTGGCCGGGGTTGCCATATATTTTTCGTTCAAAAGTTTTTCCGAATCCGATTGAGCCTCGATAATTGAAAGCTCAATAACCGAATCCGTTCTCAAGCCATGCTTTTGTTTCTGGAGAAAATTCATCGCTGGCGACTCCGTTAGGTCCTCCGTGGAACTCAATAACA
>JBAZEI010000020.1:0-6053 GCA_041654015.1 Minisyncoccota bacterium
CATTCCTGAGCGGGAAATGCCGGGGAAAAGAGCTACTGATTGAGCGACACCTATTATTAAAGCATCAAGCCAAGAAACATTGCTAATATCCTCTAATCCTTTTAGATCCTGTTGACTTGTTTCTTCCGGAGTTTTAATAAATTTAGTCAGTAGAAGAAATAAGCCAGTTATTAAAAAAGCAAAACCGATAAATTTTAGAGAGGTGAATTGATTCTCTATTGTTGATTGGAATAATAAACCGAATAAAGCAGCGGGAATGGCGCCGATAATAACAAGTTTAATTATTTTCCAGTCTTTATTCTTAAAAATTGTTTTTATTTCTTGATAAAAAACGGCTAAAATAGCGCCTAAAGTGCCAAAATGGAGAAGAGCGTCAAAAGATATAGACAGCTCTCCCAATTGCCAGAAAATTTGAAGAATTGCCAAATGGCCAGAACTGGAAATTGGAAGAAATTCTGTGACACCTTGAGTAATAGCTAAAATAATTGCTTGAAGAAAACTCATGTATTTTATTTGTCGGGGTGGTGGGATTTGAACCCACGGTCTCAGCGTCCCGAACGCTGCGTGTTAGACCACTGCACTACACCCCGCCTTCGCTCGCCGAAGCGAGCTATGGCGGGCAAAACCCGTAAATAGATCGCGAAGGCGAGTTTCATCTAATTTATATAATATTTCTTTTTAATCTTTGTTTCTTCTTCCTCCAAAAGATTCTGATATTTTTTCTCAGCTAATTTTTGTTTTCTTTTTAATTCTTCATCGGATAATTTGACTAATTCTTCAGCGATTTTTTCTAGATCTTTTTTGTTGTTTTTTTGAGGATTGTCTAAAACTTCCTCCAGCAAAATGCTTAAAATAGCTCCGATTTTAGGACCCGGTTCAAGATTAAATTTTTCAATGAGATTATTACCGTTAATTTTCAATATTTTCAAGGAAGGTTGTTTCCCTTCAGTTTCTTTAAGAACTTTTTCCACCCGGAAGAGAAAATGGCGCAGACGAAAGGGTAAAGCTTTTGGGCAACCAGAACCAATGCGGTCAGCTTCTCTTAATTGCGCCAGTTCTTTGATGTTTTCCTTGCCTACCTTAACTAATAATCTGCGAATAGCGGCATCAGTTGTGATTTCTGGGTCGTAAACAAATTGATGGTAGCGAATTAATTTAATAACTTTTTCAGAAATATCTTTTGAAAATTTTAAGCGATTTAAAATTTTAATCGCTATTTTAGCTCCTTCCCATTCATGGCTATAGAAGGTGGCATTCTTGCCTTCTCCTTGTTTAACTCGGGGCTTACCGATATCATGAAACAAACTGGCCAATTTTACTTCTAAACTGTAATTTTTTTTGGCAGCGTAATCCAAAGAGCGCCAAAGATGTTCCCAAACAGTATAAATGTGGTGTTTGTTTTGAGTAACGCCGATAGTCTCTGTTAGTTCAGGGATAATTTCTTTTAGAAGATTAGTTTCTTCTAAAAGAAGAATTCCTTTAGTTGCTTGAGGGGTCTCAATAATTTTAATGAACTCGTCGCGGACTCTTTCTTTAGAGATAAAAGATAAAAGAGTAGCGCTTTCTTTTATGGCTTTTAATGTGTTCTTTTCAATCTGCCAGCCGGCGGATAATTCGCAAGCCAATCTAATGGCGCGCATTAATCTCAGGCCGTCTTCTTGAAAACGCTCAAGAGGGTTGCCAACAGCGCGGATAATTTTCTTTTTTAAATCTTCTTGTCCTTTAAAAGGATCAATTAGAGCGTATTCTGCATTCTGTATTGCGTATTCTGTATTTTTGATTTTTATTGCTATTGCATTGATAGTAAAATCGCGCCGGCGTAAGTCTTCTTCAATTGTTTTTGCAAATTTTATCTTGTCAGGGTGCCTTTTATCAGTGTATTTTCCTTCTTTGCGGAAAGTAGTGATTTCAACAATTTTAAGGGTTGGATCTTCGGATTCAGTTTTTATGGCGACAGTGCCAAAATTATTTTCATAAACGCTGTCAGGAAAAATTTTTTGAATTTGTGCAGGTTTTGCATTGGTGGCAATGTCCCAATCTTTTGGCTTTTTATGGGGCGGATTCTTTATTAATAAATCCCGAACACACCCGCCGACAATATAGGCTTCAAAGTTAGATTGAGAAAGTTTGTTTAAAATATCTAAAATCTCCGCTGGTATTTGCATAAAATCATTTTTTTCATTATAATTTTAAAATCGCCTATTTCTTTTAATCATAGAATAAAATACTTTTTTTTTCAATGCTGCCCTCGTAGTGTAATTGGATAACATTTCTGTCTTCGGAACAGAAGATTGCAGGTTCGACTCCTGCCGAGGGCGCAAAGCCCCCATAACTCAACGGCAGAGTAGTGGCCTCTTAAGCCATTAATCCAGGTTCGAATCCTGGTGGGGGCACAAAAATTTTTGGAGGGGTAGGGAGTGGTTATCCCAAGCGGTCTTGAAAACCGCTATTCGTTTACACGGATCGTGGGTTCGAATCCCACCCCCTCCGCCTTTGTCATCCGAAGCTTTCTGGCGAAGGAGGACTTCTCAGGGCTTCGACAGACACAGTCCGCTTATTAATTAATATGGAAAACAAAAACAAACAATTAGGTTTAGTTTCGCGTCCTCCGGTTATTGTGGTTTTAGGTCATATTGACCACGGTAAGACGACACTTTTAGATTATATTAGAAAAACTAAAATTGCTGAAGAAGAATCAGGAGGAATTACTCAACATATTGGTGCTTATGAGATTGAGGTTGTAGAAAAAGGAAAAGAAAAAAAAGGAGAGACCCTTCACTCTACTCAGGATGATTTTTCAACTGTAAGTCGAAAAATCACTTTTATAGATACGCCGGGGCATGAAGCTTTTGCTAAAATGCGTTCCAGGGGAGCCAAAGTCGCTGATATTGCTATTTTAGTAGTTGCTGCTGATGAAGGTGTTAAATTGCAAACCAAGGAATCATTAAAAATTATTCAAGAAGCTGGCATTCCTTTTATTGTTGCCATTACTAAAATAGATAAACCAACAGCCAACTTGGAAAAAGTAAAAAATGAGTTAACCGAGGCAGGAGTTTTGTTGGAGAAGAGAGGGGGTAATGTGCCTTGGGTAGGAGTTTCTTCTAAAACTGGCCAAGGCATTGATGAACTCTTAGAATTGATTATTCTTCTTGCAGAAATGCAGGACTTGAAAGCCAATCCTAATAATCCGGCTTTAGGCATAGTTATTGAATCCCGTTTAGATCGTTTTAGAGGCAATACAGCCACTTTGATCATAACTAATGGCATTCTCCGTTTAAAAGATGATATTATAGCAGGCAAAGTTAAGGGTAAAGTAAAAATTTTAGAGAATTTTCAAGGTAAAGCAATTAAGGAAGCAACCTTTTCAGCTCCAGTAAGGGTGGTTGGTTTTGAAAATCTGGCGCCAGTGGGAGAAGCATTCTTCGCAGGTAAAACAGAGATAGAAATAGTGAAGCCAGTTATTAAATCCCAAAAAATTGTTAAAGAATTAGGCAAAAAAGATTCCGAAATTAGAATCCCGCTTATCATAAAAAGTGACACTTTTGGCTCAAGCGAAGCTTTGGAGGAAATCATTGAACAATTGGGAAAAGAAAATGGATGGGCTTTTCTAATTCTTAAAAATGAAGTCGGAGATATTTCTGAAAGCGATTTTAAAATAATTCCTTCCGAAAAAACTTTGATTATAGGTTTTCGAGTCAAAAAAAAGCCAGAAGTTAATAATTTACTTTTGGCAAATAAAAATTTAGTATTAGTTGAAGGAAATCTTATCTATGAGATAAAAGATAAACTTGAGGAAATAGTCAAGCAGAAGTTTATAGAAAAACCAACTGAAGAAATTCTTGGTAAGATTGAAGTTTTGGCTATTTTTAATCCGATTAAGGGAAATCAATTAATTGGCGGTAAAGTTTTAGAAGGTAAGATTCAAAATAAAAATAATTTTTATTTAATGCGCGCAGAAACAAAAATTAGCCAAGGAAAAGTGATCAATTTGCAGAAAAACCGAGCGGAAGTATTAGAAGCTAAAGAAGGGGAAGATTGCGGTTTATTAGTTTCTGGGGCTAAAAGGCAGATAGAAAAAGGAGATTTGCTTGTATTTTTTAAAAAAATTTAATAAGATAAATCTGTGGCGCGGTGGCGAAGTGGAAACGCTGGGGTCTGCAAAACCTCGATGCGAGGGTTCGATTCCCTCCCGCGCCTCAAGATTTACCGGTTGGTAAATTAATTGCCGCGGTGTTGTAATTGGTAACCAAGATTGACTTAAAATCAATTGGGGATTTTCCCCGTGTGGGTTCGAGTCCCACCCGCGGCACTCTAATTGTAATATCTTAAGAAATATGGGAAGTATATTTACTAAAGCCATTAATTCTTATTTCTTTAGAACATGGAATTCAGAAATGAGTTATGTTTTGGGTTATATCACAGCCGATGGATGTATATCTATTGATAAAAGAAGAAAGGATAATCCTCTTACCTTGAATATAACCTCTGTGGAAAAGAAACATCTATATAGAATTAGAAAAGCATTTAGCTCTACTCATAAAATTAGTAAAAAACCAGGGGGATATACCAATGTGGCTTATCAATTTCAGGCTCGTAATCCGATTATCACCCAGGATTTAATAAAATTAGGTATTCTACCTAGAAAAAGTCATAATTTAGGACCAATCAAAGTTCCGAATAAATATTTTTCTGATTTTGTTAGGGGATTTTTTGATGGAGATGGAACTGTCTATATTTACACAGTCAATGGAACGCCACAGATTAAAGCTGGTTTTGTAAGTTCAAGCTTACCTTTTATAACAAGATTTAATCAACAACTTTGTGAGAATCTTAATATCCCCACAAAGTCAATTCATAAAGAAGTTGATAAGCGGAAGAGCAGAATGGCTCGATATAACATTTGTTTTTATATTGATGATTGTGAAAAATTAGCTAATTTTATGTACGAGAATAGTTTAACTTTATTTTTGCCCCGTAAACACAGAATTTTTAAGAAATGGAAGTCAATGAAAAGGCGGCACTATGTAAAACAAAATTATCCTTCAAAAATTGGCTGGCGATTAAATGAAAAAGTTATTGCCTAAAAACTGCCAAAGAATCTGATAAAAATATTGTCTGTGCTAAAGTTAGAGCGCAAGCCAAGCACGACTTGAAATTTTTAGGCAGTGCGCCAACTTCATTGGCACACGAAATTCGGCGGCGGCGGAAAGCGAGGGCGGGGCGGAAATTTTTACCCCGTAGGGTCGCTAAGCGACTCTTTCGTGGGCTTTTCCCCCAACCCCCCTTCTTTTTGCCCGCCCGAGCGTTCAGTTTGGCGCGCGAAGCGCGCCGTCAGTTCCGTTCAAAAAAGGTTCGGATTTCGTCAAATAAACGCACGAAAAACCCCCTCCTCTAAATATAGAGGAGGGGGTTTAGTAAATCCTATTAAATTCTATCACTCCAAGATTTCTACTAAAGTAGTTTTAATACCGAAATTTTGGGCAGACTGTCTGTCAGGAAACCAAATATCTATTCTGTCATCGCCAAATCGTTCATTCATCCTGTCTTCAACAGTAAAAATTTTATCACCAAATATCTCCGGGATTTTTACTTTAGTGCCAAAAGGCAGAAAATTGGCGGCAATGACTCCATCATAAACTTGGGCGCCGGAGGCGGTGATAAATGGGTCCTCATCAGTTTGATCGTGAGTAGAAGAATAGGCAGTGGCGAAAACTCTTCTGATTTGAATTAAAACGGGGGTGTTTACTGAAGCAAAAAAAGTATTGTTTGAGATATAATATGGTTCTTCTTCTTGATTTAATGCCTCTAATAAAGGGATCTTCTCCTGAGAAGGCTCAGTGGCAATATCATTAATAGTTACCGAAAGAGACCCTTCAACTAAAAGATTTGGCCAAAGGCCTAAAAAGCCAAAAAATAAAACAATCGTGAAAAGGCCTATTTTGCGTGTTTTATTGGTAGTTCTCATGGTTTATTGATTATTTTTGTATTAAAAAACTCCCTTTTGGGAGAGATTGCTCTTATTTTATCATACAGAAAGAATTTGTCAACCCCCT
>JBAZEI010000021.1:0-5954 GCA_041654015.1 Minisyncoccota bacterium
TGCTTGATTCCAAATTGTATGGATTCTTTTTGTCTGATTATTAATAAATCCCGGGAGCGTTTTTAGAAAAGAATTTTTTAATTTTTCCAAAGCTCGGTATTTTATCAATAAAGGGACTATTGGATGTTCATTTTCTATTTTAGAAAGTTCGCTAGCATTCGTTGATATCCTCCCCATACTTGTCTTTTTAACTTTTCCTGCACAAATTTTCAATCTCTCAAACAAAACTGCTGACAATTGCTGAGGAGAATTGATGTTAAAAACCCCATCGGCCATTTGATAAATTTGTTTTTCTAAATTGCTAATCTCTCCCTCGTTTAATTCTAAAAGGTTTTGCAAAAGTTTTTCATCTACTAAAATACCGTTTTTCTCCATCAAAGAAATTAGAGGTATCAAAGGCCTCTCTATTTTCTTCCAAACATTTTCCAACTGCAAAATGTTTATCTTTTTTTCTATTGACTCCCAAAGAGGAACCAATAAAGACAAAAAATTTTCAAATAAAGGCGCTGTTTCTTGTTTTAGAAAAAATTTTTCTAAAGAGGAAATCGTGTAATTTTTCCTGTCTGGATCAAGAAGCCAAGCTAATATCTTAATGTCTTCAATTAAAACCGGCGGCAATTCTTTTATTTCTTCAAAAATAATTTTAGCTTCAAAACTTATTATTTTTTTTGTTTGCCAATCAATCTTTTCTGAAAAAAAATCATTAAAAAATCCTTTTGGCAAATAAAATAAACTCTTATCCAAAAAACTAATTCCTAAACCCCTTATTTTCCTCTCACCCCATTTCTCACCCTCAAAATCCAAAAGCAAACCTATTGTTTCCGTTTTTTTGGCCTTTTCAACTAATTTTTCCATTTCAGGCAAATCCTTAATGGTTAACATAGATTGTTTTTCCCCCTCTAAAACCTTATTTTTTTCAGCGTCAAATATTTTCAGTAATAAGCTTTGAAACCCCAATTTATTTAATAAACCCTTTAATTCCCCTTCATCAGGAATTTGAAACTTAGCTTCTTCTAAGCCAAAATCAAAAGGCGCTTCTTTATCTATTAATACCAAATGGCGGCTAAAATAAGCCTGATCTTCAAAATCTTTCAAATTTTTAAAAATCCTCGGCGATATTTTAATTTCTGGATTTTTTGCAATAAATTCTTTTTCCGAAGAACAACTTTTTAATTGTTCATAAAGATTATCCAGATTATCAAAATTTTTAATTAGCTCCTGGGCGGTTTTTTCACCAATTGAAGGCACTCCCGGCACATTATCTGACGGATCCCCTCTTAAGGCCTTCCAATCTCCTAATTGCTCCGGCTCTAAGTGGAATCTTTCTCTAATTTTTTCTTTGTCATAAATAATAGTATCGCGAAGCCCTTGATGAAGAGTATAAACAAAAACCTTATCATTTACTAACTGGAGGGTATCTAAATCGCCGGTAACAATAAAGATTTCAACATCTTGGCTTTTTAATTTCTCCACGACACTGCCAATTAAATCGTCTGCTTCATACCCTTCTTTCTCTAAAATTGGAACGCCAAATTTTCTTAATAAATCTTTTATCAATAAAACCTGTTCATAAAAATTATCCGGCATTTTAACTCTCTTGGCTTTATATTCTTTATATTCTTTATGCCGAAAAGTCGGCGCCGCCATATCAAAAGTGGCCAAAACATAATCCGGATTTAGGTCTTTAAGCATCTTTAGGAAAATCAGCATAAATCCATAAACCCCATTAACCAAAACACCATCAGGCGATGTTAAAGGAGGAAGAGCGTGATAAGAGCGATGCGCTAAAGCATAAGAATCTATAATGGCTAATTTTTTCATTGTTACATTGTTACTCTGAAGGGATTTTTATTTCCAATGTTCTTGCGTTTTTCCCTATTGTTTTGAATTTTATTCTAATATGTTTTTTCGGCAAAAGTTTTTTTATCTTATCACCCCATTCAATAAAAATTAAATTTTGAGGATTGCTAACTATTTCTTTAAACCCTAAATCGTTGATATCTTCTGCTTTCTTTAAGCGATAGCAATCCAAGTGCCATAATGTTTCAAAAAACTGCTTTTTATCTTTTTTAAAAAAAGAAAGTGGGAAGCTCTTCATTATTAAAAAAGTGGGGCTGAAAATTTTCTCTTGCAATTCTAAACATTTGGCAACACCTTTAAGAAATTCTGTTTTCCCGCTGCCCAAAGATCCTTCCAAAGAAACAACAAGGGCTTTTCTTTTGGAAAAAGGGCCCTGTTCCGTTATTGCTTCCGTAAAAAAACAAGCTATTTTTTGTGTTTCTTTTGGGCTCTCGCTGGTAATTTTTATTTTCATTGCCTCATTGTCTTTACGATGTCGAACGTGTCATAATTTTACGACGTCGGGCGTCGTGATATTCATTTTATCACGAATCTTCGCTTTTCTAAAGGGGACTCTGGTGGTATAATTATAAGCGATACCAATATACTAATGCGTACGAATTATACTAATTAATTATTCTATTCGTATCATTAGCATTAATTCGTATATTAGCATCGGTTATTATGGAAGACTTAACTAAAAAAAGAGAAGAAAAAATAAAAGATCTTTGGCAAAAATCTAAAGAGAGAGCGGCTCAAGAATTAGCAGCTCAAGAAAATTATTTATATATTGATTTAAAAAAAACGCCTATCGAAACAAGCGCTCTGTCTCTTGTCCCGGAGCAAACTGCAAAACAAGCCAATGTTGCTGTTTTCCAAAAAATAGGCAATAAAATTAAAATCGCCGTTTTAGACCCTTCAGATTTTGAAACCTTAAAAGTGATATCTGACTTAGAAAAACAAGGCTATAAAGTAATTATTTTTGTCGCCACCAAAGAAAGCTTAAACGAGGCCTGGAAAAACTATGCCTTTGTCCATTATCGTCCCAAAGAACTTTCAAATTTTATAGAAATTACCGAGACCGAACCAGTAGAATTTAACGACCTCCACCAAAAACTTTTGTCTTTGCCTAGCGACGAAGTAACTTCTTTAGTCTCCTTAATTTTAAAATCAGCAGTGATTACTGATGCCTCTGATATTCATATTGAACCCCAGGAAGAACAAGCCTTAATCCGCTTTCGGGTAGACGGAGTGCTTTATGATGTCTCGGAAATAGATAAAAGAAAATACGAGGTAATCAATCAAAGATTAAAACTCCTGTCTGGCCTGAAATTAAACATCAAAACAATTTCCCAAAATGGGCGCTTTACTATCCAGAATAACCAAGATTTTATTGATGTCCGCGCTTCCAGCCTTCCCGGCCCAGAAGGGGAATTTTTAGTTTTTCGGCTTTTAAATCCCCGCCGGACAGCTTTAGGCCTAGCAGATTTAGGTATTAGTAAAAATAGCATTGAAATTTTTGAACATATTTTATCAGCGCCAAATGGAATGATCCTCATCACCGGGCCTACTGGCTCCGGTAAAACAACAACTCTTTACGCTTTTTTAAAGAGAAAGGTTTCCCCGGGAATTAAAATCATTACTATTGAAGACCCTATTGAATATCATATTCCCGGCGTTAATCAAACCCAAGTATCTAAAAAATATGATTTTGAAAATGGCTTAAAATCAATCCTCCGCCAAGATCCGGATGTCATTATGATTGGCGAAATGCGGGATAAAGAAACGGTAAAAACAGCTATCCAAGCATCTTTAACCGGACATTTAGTTTTTTCCACTCTTCATACAAACGAAGCCTGCGGCGCTATTAGCCGCCTAAAAGAACTCGAGGCCGAGCCTTCTATTATTTCCAACTCCCTTAAGTTAGTTATTGCCCAAAGATTAGTCAGGCGCCTTTGCCCTTATTGTAAAGAACAATATGAGCCAAGCCCGGATATTAAAGAACAATTAATAGAAGCTCTAAGTATTCTTTCGCCAAAAAGTAAAATTAAAATTCCTAAAGATATCCCGCCTCTTTTTAAGGCAAAGGGATGTGAGAAGTGCCATTGGCTCGGCTATAAAGGCCAGATTGGAATTTTTGAATATTTTATAATGACTCCCCGAATGATTAGAGCGATTGAAGAAGAAGCCGACCAGAATAAATTAAGAACTATCGCTATTGACGAAGGCATGGTTCCCCTTTTCCATGACGGTTTGATAAAAATTATTGAAGGCATTACTTCTTTAGAAGAAATTATTAGAGTCGCCGGCGATATTTCCTATGTTCAAGAGCTTTACAAAGAACTCTTCTCTCAAATTTTGGTTCGCGGGGTAAAAGTTAATAATCAAGAGTTAAAGCAAATAGAAAAATTGCTTCAAGAAGATAAACCTCTCCAGCCTTTATTAAAAGACAAACCCTCGGAAAAACAAATCGCTTTAATTTTAGCAACTGCTTTAAAATCAAGAGCCACTGATGTCCATTTTGAGCCTGAGGAAAAAAACACCCAAATAAGGCAAAGAATTGACGGCGTCCTTCATCCATTAGTTTCCTTTGATATTAAAGAACACCCCAAAATTATTAATGAATTAAAAAGCCTCGGCGGCCTTAAAACCGAAGAAACCCAAAAAGTTCAGGAAGGAAGATTCCGCTTAATTTTACCTGATAAATCATTTGACCTCCGTCTTTCAATTGTCCCTGGGGGATATGGAGAAGGCGCTTCTTTAAGGATATTAGGCGGCGAAACCGCGCTTTTGGATTTGGAAAAGATCGGGTTTCTTCCATCTCAAAAAGAAAAAATAGAAAAAACCTTAGAAAAAAAAGTTGGCCTTATTTTAGCGGCAGGTCCCACTTCTTCCGGAAAAACCACTACTCTCTTCTCTATTCTTAAAAAATTAGCCAAGCCCGATGTGAAAATTATCACAGTTGAAGACCCGATTGAGTATCGCCTGCCCGGCATTACCCAAACCCAAATCAACGAAGAAAAAGGTTATACTTTTGCCAAAGCCCTTCGCAGTTTACTCCGCCAAAACCCAAATATCTTCTTAATCGGAGAAATCAGAGACAAAGAAACAGCCGAGCTTGTTTGGCAGGCATCATCAACAGGGCACCTTGTTCTTTCAACTATTCATACTAATGACGCCTTAGGTGTCCTCTCGCGCCTAAAAACTTTAGGGATTCCTCCTCAAGAATTGATTTCCAATATTAATGTTATTATTGCCCAAAGATTGATCCGCTGTCTTTGCCCTAATTGTAAAAAGAAAATAAAAATTCCGAAAGAAATTGCGCCTTTTATTAAACAAGCTTTGAAAAAATTTCCAGAATATAAACAACTTAAGCAAACTGAATATATCTCTGAGCCAAAAGGATGTCCCCAATGCAATTTTACGGGCTACCAAGGCCAAACTGGGATTTTTGAAATTTTAATTCCACCTCCCGGCGAAAAAGATTTGTCAAAAGTAGATTTTCCAAAATTAATAGACGACGCCATTATTAAATTGCTTCAAGGCGTCACTTCCTGGGAAGAAATAAAAAGAGTGTTAGGAGTATAAACCCCCACACCATAACGAACTTTGGAATTATGTTCTATATGTATATTCTAAAAAGCCTAAAAGATGATAAACTATATATTGGTTCCACTAATAATCTAAGAAAAAGGCTAAAAGAACATAATTCTGGTCTCAATAAATCTACCAAATCCCGTTTACCATTCAAACTCATCTATTATGAAGCTTATGCTAACGAAGAAGATGCCAGACACAGAGAGCATAATCTCAAATTAAGAGCGAGAGCTCTCAAACAGTTATTAAAAAGAGTCGAAAAAAGTCTGGCATCATAAGTTCGTTTGGTGTGGGGGTAAAAAAAGGCCCATTAATCTGTAGGCAAAACCCTCCAAATATGGAGATAAAAGATTAACCCGAGGTATATTCGAGGCGCCAAAGCGTCTAAAATACCCATCTGCAGAAAATCCCCTTGCAAGCATAAGCGCTTGCGTGCCCACAGATTAATAGGCCTTTTCAAAACCCTGAGGCATATTATAATATACTAATATTATTTTGTCAACCCCCTCCTCTGGAGG
>JBAZEI010000022.1:0-5766 GCA_041654015.1 Minisyncoccota bacterium
CAGTGTAAGAATTATTATCAGCGATTTGCTCCGTTTTCCCTTTAATTGTTTTAGATTTTTCTTTTGCCTTTTTTACCATAAATAAAATTTATATTTTATCTAATCTTTGCCCCAATATTTTTTAATGCTTTATAAATCTTCTCCATTTCTTCATCTACTTCCACATTCTTTAAAGTATGATCATTAGCGCGGAAAGTCAAATGAAAAGACAGGCTTTTATTTTCTTGAGGCAGATTTTCCCCTGTGTAAATATCAAATAAATCAACCTCCTCTAAAAGCAGAGGGGAAGCCGCCTGAATAGCAGTTAGAATAACATCTATTAAAATATTTTGAGGGATTAATAAAGATATATCCCTGATAACAGATGGGTATTTTGGCAAAGGACGAAATTCTCTCTCTTCATTGATAAGATTAAACAAGGAAGTTAATTGAATTTCCCAAAAAATTATTTCTCCTTCGGTATTATAATTTTCTAACAAGGTTTTTTGAGGTTTCCCCAAAACACCTATTAAATTTTTACCGTTAAAAATTGCTGCTCCTTTAGCCAATAGTTTAGAAAACTCTGTTTTGTTCAAAGATTTAAATTCGTAATCATCTGAGTCAACCCCAAAGTTTTCAAATAAATTTTCTATAATTCCCTTGGCTTGATAAAAAAGACTATTATCTCCAGAAATATCTTTTTGAGCCAAGACACCGCCAAAAACAAAACTTTCGTTCTTGGTTGAATAAATGTTCCCTATTTCAAAAAATCTAATTTTTTCGGAAAAGCGGAAATTATCATAAACATTTTTTAGAAAATTTACCAAAAGAGTTGGCCTCAAATATTTAGTTAAAGAGCTCGTCGGGTTTTCTATTTCTATCATTTTCTGCTGCCATTCTAAAGGCAAAATGTTTTTATCTTTTTCTGATACAAATGAATAATTATAAACTTCTTCTAATTTATAATCTTTTAACCAATCCTTGATTTTTTCTCTAAATATCCAGAATTCATTTCTTTGAGGCAGTGTTAATGATTCCTGCGGAAGAATAAATGGTATGTTATTCATGCCTTCCAAACGAGCTATTTCTCCCATTACATCTTCTTTAATTTCTAAGTCATTACGAAACATAGGCGGCTTAATTAAAAGATATTTTTCCCGCTCTTTAAAAGAAAAACCGAGCAAAGAAAGATTTTGTTTAATTTTCTTTTTTGGTATTGGCCATCCTAAAAATTTTTCCCAGTTCCCCCATTTAACTGGAATTTCTTTCTTCTCTTTTTCCCAGCCGCTAATATCCTGAATTTTCTCTATTTTCCCCTTCAAAATATTGCCTCCGGCTATTTGCTGAATCAATTCAGCTAACCGCTCAAGCGCATATTGAGTCAACTCAAAAGAAAGATTGTGCTCAAACCTCCAGGAAGCGTCTGTAATTAGACCTAATGCTTTAGAAGTTAAACGAATATTGCTTCCTTTAAAGTTGGCGCTTTCTAAAATTATATTTTTTGTTTTCTTGCTAACTCCTGTTTCCTGGCCCCCCTTTATACCTGCCAAAGCTATCGGCTGATTATTATCAGCAATAACCATCATTTCTTTAATTAAAGAATATCTCTTGCCATCTAAAGTATTAATTTTCTCCTTATCTTTTGCCTGCCTGACAATAATAGTTTTTTTAAGCTTTTGTTTTGGATTAAGGGCATCAAAATCAAAAACATGCAAAGGCTGGCCTGTTTCTAACATTACATAATTAGCGGCGTCAACAAGATTATTAATGGACTGGATGCCGCAATCATTTAATCTGTCTTTTAGCCATTTTGGGGATTCTTTTACTTTAACCCCTTTGATAACTCTTGCTGAATAATACTTGCAGTTAGAAGTTTGAATCTCTAAAGACAAAAAATTTTTAGCTAAAATTTTACTATCTTCCTTTAAGATAGGCTTTAAAAAATTAAATTTCTTGCCTAAACAAGCGCTAATTTCCCGACTTAAACTTAAATGGCCTGAAGCCCAAGAAACCTGATTTGACAACAACTCTACATCTAAAACCGGCCTTTTGCCCAATGTTTTTACTGTTGTTTCTGCTAAATACATTGTTAAAAGAGACGCCAGCTCATCTGGGCCTTTCTGAAAGGATTTTAATAAATTTTTTAACCATTCGTAAGAAACTTTCATGCCAAAATCCTTTAAAATTGTTCAAGAAACCTTATATCTGAATTAAAAAACAATCTAATATCATTGATTTTATATTTAATCATCGCGAATCTTTCTATCCCTAAGCCAAAAGCAAATCCTTGCCAGCGATTGTTTTCATAACCTACCCTTTTGAATAATGCCGGATGGACCATTCCTGCTCCCATTATTTCCAACCATTCATCTTTTACTTTTGATTTTTGTCGCCGATGCTCCATAGCTATAGCGACGGAGCATCGCCGACGCTCCATATCTATGGCGACGGCACGACTTTTGATCCCTCGACTTCGCTCAGGACAAGCTTTTGGCTCTATTTTTATATCCACTTCTACTCCTGGAGACACAAAAGGAAAATAACTTGGTCGAAAACGAACTAAAACCCTTTGTTTAAAAATATCTTTTATAACTTCTTCAATAACCGCCTTAAAATTTGATAAAGTAATGTTTTCTCCGACCATTAATCCTTCTATCTGGTGGAATTGAACTTCATGTGAAGCATCTGTCGCTTCATAACGGAAGCATCTGCCGGGCACTATAATCCGAAATGGCGGTTGATGCTTTTCCATATAACGAATTTGCATTGGCGAAGTATGCGTCCGCAGCAACAACTTAGAGTTTGGTAATTGGCAATTGCCTGCCCGCCAAAGCGCTCCGTCGCCATAGCTATGGAGTGTTGGTGACCTTGGCGCAGGCGGGGCAATTGATACCTTATGGCTGCTTCGCAACCATAAGGTATCCCACATTTCTCTTGCTGGATGGTCGCTTGGCATATTCAAGGCGTCAAAATTGTAATACTCTGTTTCTATTTCCGAGCCTTCAACAATTGAAAAACCCATTTTTTCAAATGCCGCAACAATTTCTCTGGTTACTAAAGTCAAAGGGTGCAGATGCCCGGAAACTTGTTTCTTCCCAGGTTGGGTAATATCCAAAAAATTAAAATTCTTATCGGCAATTGATAATTTTTTTTCTATCTCATCTTTCTTTCTGTTGTAAAGATCAGATAGCGCCTCTCGCAATTTATTGGCCTCTTGCCCTTGACGCTTTTTGCCTTGAAGAGACGATTGGCTTAAAGAATGGAAAAATAAAGAAAGAGCGCTTTTTCTGCCCAAATACTTAACTCGCCATTTTTCTAAATCAGAAAGGCTATTAATTAAAGAGGCTTCTTTTTCAGCTTCTTTTTTAAACTCTTTAAAATCCATATCGTTAGCATTTTTATTATACCTCTTTTGGCGCTTTATTTCAATAATTCGTCTCTTTCGTATTCATTCAGGCATTGGCATTGTTGTCTTCATAATTCGTTGATATATAAAAACTTGTGAAATTTTCCAAAAAAGTATAGAATGTAAGAATTAGTAAAAAATTCAAAGTTATTGTATGTCAGGTCATTCAAAATGGGCAAAAGTAAAATATCAAAAAGCGGTTAAAGACCCTAAAAGAGGCAAGGCTTTTTCTAAATTAGCCGCTTTAATTACCGTTGCCGCTAGAGAGGGCGGTGATATTAATTCAAACCCAAAATTACGGGTAGCAGTTAATAAAGCCAAAGAAATTGGGATGCCCAAAGATAATATAGAAAAAGCTATTAAAAGGGGCTCTGGGGAAAGTGGTGAGGGGAAAAACTTAGAAGAAATTATCTGCGAAGCTTACGCCCCGGGAGGTTCAGCTCTGCTAATTCAAGCAATTACTGATAATAAAAACCGCACTTTAGCCGAATTAAGACATTTATTGCAAAAAAATCAAGCTAAAATGGCAGAGGTAGGCAGTGTTTCTTGGCTGTTTAAGGAAGTAGGCGAAGTCAGCATTCCTAAAAAATTTTGGAATGATGAAATGTCCTTGAAGGCTATAGAAAATGGGGCTGAGGAAATAAAGGAAGAAGATGATCAAATTGTAATTTACACCACGCCTCAAAACCTTTCTCAAATGGAAAACTTCCTTTTAGAATTTATAAGCGGCGACTTAATAAAAACAAATTTAGATTTTATCAGCCAGCAACCAGTCGTCATTTCTGACAAAGAAACAAAAAGTAAATTAGAAAATCTCTTCAATGAATTAGACGAGCATAATGACGTTGAAGAGATTTATTCCAATATCCAAATAATACAATAACATTTAATTACCAAACAATGATTGTTTTAGGCATTGATCCAGGGACTACCCGTATTGGTTGGTCTTTACTTCGCTCAACAGCAACAGATATCAAACTTATTGATTATGGCTGCTGGGAGACAAGGCAAAAAACCCAAGGCCAAAGACTAACTAAAATCGCCAAAGACCTTAACCAATTAATCAAAAAACGCAAGCCATCTATTGTCGCTATTGAAAGAGTTTTTTTCTTTAAAAACGCCAAGACAGTAATGAGTATCAGCGAAGCTATTGGCGTTATTATTTTAACTATCCATAAAAATCACTTGCCATACATTGAGCTAACTCCATTAGAAACCAAAAGCAATCTTGTAGGCTATGGCCGAGCAAATAAAGAAGATGTTCAAAAAACTATCCAATGCTTCTTTTCTCTTGAAACACTGCCAAAGCCTGATGATATTGCCGATGCTTTAGCCGTCGCTCTTGCCGGAATTAATAAGATAAAAAAACAAGAAAAACAAAATGGCTAAAAAATCAATCTCTTATATTGCCATTGTCTTGATTGTTATTTTAATTTCCTTGGCACTTTTTATATTCTTTTTAGCCCAAGGGCTGCCAGATCCTTCTGTTTTTAATGACAGGGTTGTGCCTCAATCCACAAAAATTTATGATCGCACCGGCGAAATTTTGCTTTATGAAATACACGGCGGAGAGAAAAGAACAATTGTCAGTTTAGAAGAAATCTCTCCTTATGTGATTAAGGCAGCTTTATCTGCTGAAGACCATAATTTTTATAAACATCGTGGATTTTCACTCAAAGGGTTTGCGCGCGCGATGATTCAAAATATACTTGATCCGAGCCAGCTTCGCGGCGGCTCCACAATTACTCAACAATTAGCGCGCAATGCTTTTTTAACCCTTGATAAAACTATCACTCGTAAAATTCGGGAGGCTCTTTTAACAATTAAAATAGAACAAGCTTACAATAAAGACGAGATTTTAGAAATGTACCTGAATCAAATTAATTTTGGGCATAATGTTTATGGCATTGAATCTGCAAGCAAGTTTTATTTGAACAAAGAGGCAAAAAATTTAACTTTGGCGGAAGCGGCTTATCTAATCAGCCTAATTCAAAGGCCTAATTATTTATCCCCTTTTGGCGAGCATCTAGATGAATTGGAAGCAAGAAAAAACTGGATTCTTTCTAGAATTGAACTGCTGGAATATTGCCCAAAAGATGAAGTTGAAAAAGCGCGTCAAGAGAAAGTAAATTTTAGTTCCCCAAAAGAAGATTTTCCAGCGCCTCATTTTGTAATGTACGCCCGCAGCCTTCTTTATGAAAAATTTAGTGAAGAAGAATTAGAAAAAGGAGGCTATACTATTATTACTACTCTGGATATGAATCTCCAGAATATTGCCGAAGAAATGGTAAAAGAATATGGTGACTTTAACGAAAAACAGATCGGGGCTAAAAATATGGGACTTATTGCCGAAGACCCAAATACAGGCCAGATTTTGGCGA
>JBAZEI010000023.1:0-5289 GCA_041654015.1 Minisyncoccota bacterium
TTTCTTTCGTATTCTTCCTTAAATTTTACAAAATGTTCATTAGAGAAACCCATTTTTCTATTATACTTTTTCGCTGCTATTTTTCTTGCTTGGGCTTCTGAAAATCCCCCTTGCCAGATATGATATTCATTATCTGGCTCTTCAATAATGAAGTGAAATAAGTAAGGCCAGCGCTTCCTGATTTTTACTTGTTGATTGGGTGTAGCGAATAATTTTAATTGTTCCTCCATTCCTAATCTTCCCTCCTTTTCCTTTCTTTTTTGTTGTATTTAGCTAATTTCTTCCGTAAGGAAAAAATTGCTTCACTTTCTCGGTAAATATAATTAGTAGGATTTTTTTCTTCCCAACTGAGCGCTGTTGGTACTAACATATGCCCTCTAAAACGTCGTAACATTACTATCCCCTCCTTTTCCTTTCTTTATCTATATTTTTTAATTTATTTAATTTTCAAGTTACAAGTTAACAGAATTATCTCATATTTTATGATGGATGTCAAACTAAAAATAATTAACGAGGTCCGACCTCATTAATAATAATTATTAATAATAAAAAAATGCTGCCGCCTTTGGCAAGCCAAAAACGACAGCAATGGTGTTATTTATAGGCCTTGCGGCTTAAAAATAACACCAGAATTAGTATAGCAAATTAAAAATCTGTGTCAAGTCTCCTTGTGGATAACTAAAATACCATAAAAATAAACACAGGAGAACAGTTCTCCTGTGTTTTAATTTTATTTAAGAATCGTTCAGGAATTTTTAGGCCATCAAAACATCGCCACGACCCAAATTTATACTCACCTAACTTCTAAAAAATTGAAAGATATTCATAAAAAGTTTCATAGTTTCGGGAAATAAAAAGCGGCAGGTACTTGATATTTCCCTGCCGTCTCAATTTTTTATCTGAATAATAATGTTTTTAAAGATTTGTTTTTCATGGATTGTATATAATTTCTAAATGATTTAGTGCAAATCTGGCCAATTAACAATATTATTCCTGGAATCCATAATGAAAATCCACCAATGACCATTCTTCCGAACTCCACCTCATAATTATAATTAGTTTTTACTACGTATACATAATCTAACCATTCCATTGTTAATTTATAAGTAATTATCCATATTGATAGATCTAAAACAACGAAAATAACCAAGATTTTCGATCTAGCTATTAGCCCTACAATTAACATAATTATATCCGCTATCACTCTAAATCCCTCCTTTCTTTTAAATTTTTTTAAATTTTCAAAATACAATTCAAAACTACCTAAAGTATATCTCTTTCTTTTCAATTTGTCAAGTATTTGAAAATTCAGGTAGAAAATTAGTGGAAAAATGAATTATTTAATGGTAGAATACATTTAACTTATTTATCTATGCGTATTTCCTATTCCAGCTTGGAAAATTTTAAACAGTGCCCGTTAAAGTATAAATTTTCACAAATAGATAAAATAGAAGAGCCCAAAAGCAAGGAGGCTGTTTTTGGCACTTATATCCATAAAGTTTTAAAATGGTTTTACCAAAAAGATCCGCACTTCCCTGCCCTAGATGATTTGCTTGATTATTATAAAGACCACTGGTTCAAAAAATCCGAAGGGTTTGAATGGAAAGATTCTGATGAAGAAAATTCTTATTTTAAAGAAGGATTAAGAATTCTTGAAGAATATTACAAGGAAAATATGCCGCAAAAGACTTCAATTTTGGATTTGGAAACTAAATTTGAAGTCACTCTTGATGAAAATCCAGAAAAGCAAAACGGGAAGCACATTCTTACTGGAGTCATAGACCGAATTGATAAATTACCAGACGGAACGATAGAAATTATAGATTATAAAACAGGAAAGCGCGTTGCTTCGCAGAAAGATGTTGATTTAAACGATCAGCTCTCGTTTTACGCCCTCGGGCTTAAAAATCGCTGGCCACGGATTAAAACAGAAAATTTATTTCTGAGTCTTTATTTTGTGAAATTTAATGAGAAAATTAAAACCCAAAGAACAGAACAAGATTTGGAAAAAAGCAAAGAAAAAATTATAAAATTAATTCATCAGATAGAAAAAAGCAGTTTTGATCCCCGGCCTTCGGCTTTATGCGGCTGGTGCGGCTATCGCAATATTTGCCCGGTTTGGAAGCATCTTTACGAAAAGGAAACAGAAAATAATATCAATGAAATTGACATTAAGAAAAAAATTGATGAATATTTTGAGATTAAAGAGAAGAAGGAAAAACTGGAAGAAGAATTGAAAAGCTTGGAAAATCTCATTGATGTTTATTGCCATCAAAAAGGCCTAAAACGCGTTTTTGGAAAAAATGGTTATTTTTCGCGGGCTACTTATAATAAAGTTTCCTACAATATTAAAAAACTTAAGGAAGTATTAGAACCGTTGGATAAGTGGGAAGAGATTTTAGGCATTGACCCTAAAAAACTCAATAAAGTTTTAAAAGAAATTCCTCAAGAGTTAAGAGATAAAATAAAGGAGGCAGAAAGGGTGGAGAAAGAATATAAATATCTGTCAGCAAACAATAAAACCAAAAAAGAAATAGAAGAACAACTACAATAAACCTGTATCCAGTATTCTGTATTCTGTATACAGTATACAGTATACAGTATACTATATACAGAATACTATTCAGTCGCATCTGGTGTTGTAGATATATCCCCTGCTTTCAGCTTCTTGCGAGGTTTTAAAATAGATTTTATTTTCTTCTTTTAAGGTATTAGCTAAACTGCAACCCACGGGATAATAATATTTTCCTCTAGAGCTGGCCACATAAGGGAATTCTTTTGGGGATTCGTTTTTTGTTTCAATTTCAGCCAATTCTGTTTCTAAATCAAGAACTAATTCTTTCTCTATAATCATTGGGGGTCTAGAGAGGATATTGGCGCCAATGATAATTCCCAAAGAGAATGAGAGAGTGGTTATAAGAAAAACAAAACTGGATAACCAGATATATTTTTTGACAAAAACAATAATTTTTGTTAATATTTTGAACCGGTGGGGCATAGGGTTTAGAATTTAGTATTTAGTATTTAGAATTTAGAATTTAGTATTTTAATAATTATGGCTCATACAAAATCAGGAGGTTCAACAAAATTAGGCAGAGATTCTCATGCCAAAAGATTAGGCATTAAGAAATTTGATGGCCAGAAAGTTAAGACTGGCAATGTTTTGATTAGGCAAAGAGGAACTAAGTGGCGCCCTGGGGTGAATACTCACCTTGGCGCTGATGACACTATTTTCTCGCTAAAAGATGGTATTGTAAAGTACACCACAAAAAGGAAGAAAAGTTTTACCGGCCAAATCAAAAAAATTAGTGTTGTTAATGTTATTCCAGAAAAAGCAGAGAAAATAAATTAATTTTTAGAATCAGCTGATGAGACGGTTTTAATTTTAAGCATGGCCTTAATATCCTTATCTAATATCAAATTAACCTCATAATCCCCTTCTTCTTTCAAGGGGGTTTTTAATTGGATTTGGTTTTCTTTTATCTCAATTCCTTTCTGTTTCAGCTCATTCATAATTCTTTTGCTGTTAACTGAATCGTAAGCTTTTTTACCTTTTTGCGAAAATTTAAGAGGGATTTCTAACACAAAATTTTTAAGTTTTTCAGCTAATTTAATAGCTTCTTCTTTTTGTTTTTGCCTTTCTATTGTTTTTTGTTTTTGTTCTCGAGAAATTTTTTCTATAATTTTTTCATCAGCCCGTTGGGCCATCTTATTTGGAAAAAGATAATTCAAAGCATAGCCGTCAGCGACATTTTTTATCTCTCCTTTTGTGCCGAGAGAAGGAATATCTTGTAAGAGGTAGATTTTCATTTTGTTAATTCAGAAATAGCTGTTAGCAATTGTTTATCTTTCTCTAAATCTATTTTAGCATAAGCGCCAAAATCCTCTTCATTTTCAACCACAATATCCGGCTCTAAGCCGTTATCCTGAATGACTGCTTCATTAGGAGTCAGCCAGCGGGAGATAGTTAATTTTAAGCTGCTCTTGTCTTTTAGATAAATTAATTCTTGGACTGATCCTTTGCCGAATGTTTTAGTTCCAATTAATTTAACGCCTCTATTATCCCTTAAGGCGCCGGCTAATATCTCCGAAGCTGAAGCTGTGCCTTCGTTTACAAGAACTACCGTGGGGATATCCTTTAATAATGATTGGCCTAAACTGACCCGAAAAATTTTCATCTCCCCATTGCCAAAATCCTCTTTAAGGACAACATCGCCGTTGGCTAAAAACCAGCCGCTAATATCAACTACTGAATCTAAGTATCCTCCGGGGTTATTACGCAAATCAAGAATAAGTCCTTCGGGTTTGGTCAGAGCTATTTCCAGCGCCACTTTATAAAAATCAATAGTCACTGGAAGATTAAAGTTGTAAATTTTTAGATAGGCAATATTATTTTCAAGTTTTTCCCAAGAAACTGAAGGAATGAGAATTTTTTCTCTTGTTAACTCTATTGTTTTTGCTTCGTTCCAAGTAGAGCGATAAACAGTAAGTTGGATTTTTGTTCCGGGTTCGCCACGGATTAATTGCGAGGCTTCAGTGGCTGATAAATTCATTGTTTCAGTATCTTCAATCATTAGAATTATGTCATTTGGTTTAAGCCCCGCTCTTTCCGCGGGAGTGTTTGGAAGAGGAGAAACGACTACCAGATAGCCGTCTTTTTTTGCTATTTCCATACCAACACCGGAAAATTCTCCGGATAGTTCTTCAGAAAGCTCTTGCGTTTGCTCAGCAGTTAAAAACTCCGAATAAGGATCGCCTAGTGAATTAATCAAACCTTTAGTAGCCCCAATAATCATTTTCTGAGGGTCTAAATTTTGCCGGTCAACATATTTTTCCAAAACAATCTGCCAGGTTTCCCAAAAAACACTCATATCAGAAGCTGGCACTGTAGGCGGCGCCTCTTTGTTAATTATTTTTTCAAAAGGAGAAGGCAAATTAATTTGCCAGCCCCAATTTGTCCCTTGAACAAACCCTAAAACCCAAACCCCGATAAATAAAACCACGCTTAATATTGCCAAGCAAATCTCTTTAAAATTTTTTTTCATTTTGTCTTTTTAGAAAATTAATAAATTTATGAGGTAAAGCCGCTATTTTTCCAGGACCGGCAAAAATAACAACGTCATTTTTTTTAAGATACAAAAGAAGCTTCTCAAAAAGTTCTTCTTGATTGTCAATAAGATATAATTGATTTTTCTTTAAAGATTTTGTTTTTAAAACTTCTTGATATATTTTTTCGCTTTTCACTCCGAGAATTGGCTTTTCGTTAGCGGGATCTATAGGTAATAAAAA
>JBAZEI010000024.1:0-4646 GCA_041654015.1 Minisyncoccota bacterium
GGTATCTTAAGCCATCTTCATACAGCCTGACAAACCCTTTTACCCCGGTATATTTACAATGAATATGATTAAAAAACTCCATAGGCTTAAGGCCTGATGGAGTCTAATATGTTTCTGGCATTATGCACCCCCGTAGTGAAATTTTGACTGTTGTTAACAAAATAGTGTTTTGTGAAGCAAAACACTTGTCAAAATTCTACTACGGGGTCAACCCCCACCACCTTTTAGTTGCAATTTTATGTTTTTTCAGATAAACTTATTATAATGAGCTAACATTTTAGTGGAGTGTGTTGAATAGTAGGGTAGCGGGTTGTAATCTGTCCCCCAAGGTACTATGGAGATTAAATGAATAAAAATAAATAAATATTTGGAGGAGTCGCATAATGGTATTGCAGGAGATTGCTAATCTCTGACGGTGTAAAAAGCCGTTTGCGGGTTCGACTCCCGCCTCCTCCGCTAAGGCAACCTTTTATTTATTAGGTAGATTTGGATGAATGGTTCGAATCCCACACCCTCCGCCAATTTAAAACCTCTTTTTAAAAAGAGGTTTTTTGATTAGCGGTACCTTTTGGACAAAATCCGAACTTTTTTTGAACAAAATCCGACCTATTTTGATGAAAATCCGGATTGCGAATTAAGGAGAAGGGGTTGGGGAAAAGGCCCGAAGGAGTCGCTTAGCGACCCTACGGGGTAAAAATTTCCGCCCCGCCCGCTCGTGCGCACACAACAGTTTTACTCCCTTTAATCATATGTATCATTATAATACAACATTGCCTAATAATGCAACAAGGATTATAATATTAATAACTTATATGGCTGAAATATCAACAAAACTTGGTAAAAATTTGAAGCGCATAAGAACCGCTAAAAAATTGTCGCAAGGCGCAATCGCTCGAAAACTGGAAGTCCACCGAGCTTATATCAGCGGGATTGAAAACGGAAAACGCAACCCGACACTTGCGACAATTCAAAAATTAGCTGAAGCCCTTGGTGTTTCGGCTGATGAATTATTGAAATAAAATCATTATGGAAAATTTTGAATCAAAATTTATGAACCCCCAAACCCAAGAGGAGAAAAAAGAGGGACAAGAAATGCCACAAGTCAAAGAAGAGCAATCCCAAATAAATAATACAGAGCAACTAGTGGAGACCGCGCAAAGAAAAATTGATGATGAACAAAAAATTGAAGATATTAGAGAACAGCTTGAAATCGAAAACAGAGACGCACAAATTCAATCTTTTATAAGCGAATTACCAAACAAAGAGGGGCATATAGATTTTAGTCAATTGCAAAGAGTTGGGCATGGTGGAACTCATGATGTTTTTATATATCCTCAAAACCCAAAGTTCATTATTAAATTAAATCGTGGTGTTTTGGAAAAAGCATTGAGTGTAGGACAAGCAAATTTACCTCCAGATGTTCGGCAAATGGCCGATCAATATGTTGAGGGCGAAAACAGCAAAAACGAACAATTGTATGAACACTTTGGCCAGAATCATTGCCTGCGCGAAAAAGCGATGGTTCAAAAAATAAGCGTTGAAAAGGACGGTGTGGTTCAAAATATTGAAGGCGTAATTTCAATACAAGAAGCAAGTGATATTTTTAAAGACCCAGATAGGAAAGATTTTAGCACTGGCTACACTGAGCAAGACCCCGAGCTTGGGGATAATAAGGAAACTTATGAACGAATGAATAAAGCGCTTCTTGGAAACGGACAATTTGACGAAAAAGATTTTTTGGAATTTAATAACAAACTAAAATCAATTTTTGAATTGGTTGATAGTGATAAAGAATTTGCTGATTGCACAAGAGAATTTTTATTAAGATTCAAAAATTATTTTGAGGATTCAGGTAGATTTATTGATTTAATCGGACAAGAAAATGTTTTATTCCATAAAGAAGAAGGAAAATGGACATTCAAATTGGGGAGTGTTCTAAAAGGAGAAACAAAAGAAGTAATGCAAGAGGCGATGAAAGCATTGGAAGAAAATCCAGAGACTTTGAATCAGGATGAAAAAACGAGAAACCAGTTTATGAATCAACTAGCATTGATCAGACTATTAAATGCTACGGGATTAAAGGTTGGTGTTGGGAAAATAGTAGATATTCAGTTGTCAGAAAATCAAATAGCAAATTTGGGTAAAGTAAAGTTTAAGAAAGAAGCTGATACTGAGGAAGAAAAAATATAAAATTCAAATGTAAAGGCGGCGCGCCAGCTTCGTTGGCACGAAAAATTGCGACGGTGTAAAAAGCCGTTTGCGGGTTCGACTCCCGCCTCCTCCGCTAAGGCAACCTTTTATTTATTAGGTAAATTTGGATGAATGGTTTGAATCCTACACCCTCCGCCAATTTAAAACCTCTTTTTAAAAAGAGGTTTTAAATTGATTTTATTTTGAGTTTGTGATAATATAAAAATAATAAAATATGTTAAGCGCAAAACAAAAAGAAAAAATTGTTAAAGAATTTGCCTCTCATAAAAAAGATACAGGCTCTCCGGAGGTTCAAATTGGTTTGCTAACTAAAAGAATCAAATTGTTAAGCAAACATTTGAAAGAACACCCAAAAGATTATCATTCAAGAAGAGGCCTTTTAAATATGGTTTCTGAGAGAAGAAGGCTTTTAGCTTATTTAAAAAGAGAATCAACCCGTCGGTATAATAAAGTAGTGGAAAAGATTGGTTTGCAGTCAATAGTTAAGAATAATAAAATTAAAGATAATTTTTAGAAAATATTTTTTATGGCTATTAAAAATAAAAATCAGCGAGTGGCGGTTTTAATAGATATCCAGAACCTTTATCATTCAGCAAAAAATCTCTACGGCGCTCGGGTAAATTTTAAAAATCTTCTTTTAGAAGCTGTTTCCGGGCGTCAATTAATCAGAGCGATTGCTTATGTGGCTAAAGCCGATGAACGTGGAGAAGCTTCTTTTTTTGATGCTTTAGAAAAATCGGGGATAGAAGTGCGGATTAAAGACCTTCAAGTTTATCCAGATGGAACGAAAAAAGGAGATTGGGATGTGGGTTTGGCTATTGATGCCGTAAGATTGAGCTCCATTCTTGATGCCATTGTTTTAGTGAGTGGAGACGGTGACTTTGTCCCTTTGGTGGAGTATTTAAAAGCTTTAGGAAAGCATGTTGAAGTTATGGCTTTTGGCAGAACAACCTCCTCTTATTTGAAAGAAGCTGCTGATGAATTTTCTGATATAGATGCTAAAAGCGATTATTATCTTCTGCCTCTTTCTAAAGAAGGATTTTACAAGAAAATACCAAAAATTATTAAAACGACATTGAAAAAGTAATTTAAAAATGGAAATAAAGCAATATCAGGTTAAAGCAGGAAACAAATCACTTATAATAGAGTTTTCAAATTTAGCTGAGCAAGCTAATGGTTCGGTTATAGTTAGAATGGGCGATACGGTTGTTTTGGCTTCTGCGGTAATGGGGGCTGGAGACAGGACAGACTTGGATTTTTTCCCTTTATTGGTTGATTATGAAGAGAAATATTATGCCGCTGGAAAAATTTACGGCAGTCGTTTTTTAAGAAGGGAGTCCCGACCTTCAGATATCGCTATTTTGAATAGTCGGTTAATAGACAGGACAATTAGGCCGCTTTTTTCTTCCAAAATGAGAAGAGAAGTCCAGGTAGTGGTAACTTGTTTATCTATTGACGAAAAAAATGATCCAGATATTTTGGGAATTATCGCCGCTTCTTTAGCTCTGGGCGTTTCCAATATTCCTTGGCAAGGGCCGGTGGCAGCAGTTAGAATTAGTTGGTCAGAAGAAAAGGGATTTTTAATTAACCCAGAATACGAAGAGAGAGATGATGCTTGTTTCAACATCACTATTTCTGGGGCTGATGATTTGATTAATATGATTGAAGCCGAAGCTAATGAAGCCCCGGAAGATATTGTAAAGCAAGCTATTCAAAAAGGCCAAGAAGAAATAGCAAGTATTAATAAGCAATTAAGGGAAATTATAGCTAAAGTTGGAATTTCAAAAGAAGAGGTTATGCTTAAAGAATGGGATGGAGAATTAGAAAAGAAAATCGAAAATTTTGTAAAAGATAAATTGGAGTCAGCGATTTATATCAAAAACAAAAGTGAAAGGAACGCTCAAATTGCTTCAATCAAACAAGAGCTAATGGATTATTTAAAAAGCGAGGCGTATTCAAGCGAATCTTTAGTAGATATTGATCCAATTTTTAATGAACAGATCAATAAAATTGTTCATCAAAATATTTTAAAAAACGATAAAAGGCCTGACTTAAGAAAATTAGATGAGGTGAGGCCTTTGGATATAATGATAGATATTTTACCACGGCCCCATGGGTCAGCGTTATTTATGAGGGGAGAAACGCATGCTTTATCAGTAGTTACTTTGGGGTCGCCAAGCGATGTTCTGCTTTTGCAAGGAATGGAGTTTACTGGTAAAAAAAGATTTCTGCATCATTATAATTTTCCTGCCTATTCATCTGGTGAGGTAGGCCCTCTGCGCGGTCCTGGAAGAAGAGAAATTGGCCATGGCGCTTTAGGAGAAAAAGCCCTTTTACCAATTATCCCTTCCCAGGAGGAATTCCCTTATACTATTAGGGTAGTTTCGGAAATTTTATCTTCTAATGGCTCTACTTCAATGGCGGCTACTTGCGCT
>JBAZEI010000025.1:0-4436 GCA_041654015.1 Minisyncoccota bacterium
AAGCCATCTTCATACAGCCTGACAAACCCTTTTACCCCGGTATATTTACAATGAATATGATTAAAAAACTCCATAGGCTTAAGGCCTGATGGAGTCTAATATGTTTCTGGCATTATGCAGTCCTCTAAATATGCCAACGTCCGACATCCATAAATAAAAAAATAAAATATAAAAGGGGAAGATTAAACTTCCCCTATTTTTTTATTGTTTAGTAAAATTATTCTGAATTATCGTTGCTACGGGTTTGTTCCAGATGGCCCAAGTGCGGTCATCCTCAATTGGTTTCGCAGTCGGCCAATAAAACCAGAAAACTCCATCCCACCAATCTTGGTTTTCAAAAACATTAAATAGTGCTTGAGTTGCTAAACTTTGTTCTTCTGGGCTGTAAATTGCTCTGCCTTTTTCTCCACGAGGCACTTTAAATTCACTATTCCAAGGCTCCATCGTTGTCCCTTCAGTACTACGATACCCTATTTCACTGAAAATTATTTTCTGATTAAAAGTCTCTGCTATAGTTTTCAGCTGGTAAACAATATTTTGATTGTCATGCCTGCTTTCAAACCAAGCTTTTTCTATATCTTTTAAATCAGGGCTATGGTTTTTTGTTAAATCAAAATAAGGCGCTATAGCAATAAGATCCAAATCTTTCAGCCAGTCAAAAGTTAATACCTTTTCAAAGGTTTCTTCCTGCCACCAGCAATTGAGTTTAACACTAATTAATCCTTGATACTGGCTTCTCAGCTTTTGAATCGTCTGCTTCCACCTTTGATCTGATCCCCATAAAGAATGAAACTCATTTCCAATACAGAACAATTCAACCTCATAAGCCTGAGCCAATCCAGCATAGCGAATTAAACAATCAGTATAAGAAGCAAACCACTGTTCTATATCCTTTGGCGCTAAATTAGCCACATAACCTCCTCCTTCAATAATAATGTCGGGCAACAAAGACACTTTCTTTCCTGCCTGATGAATCATCGTAATCATACTCTCTAAAATAACATCTTGTTCTTCGTCGTAAACTACCTGACTAGAAGTTAGAGATTTTTGATAAAGGAAAACACGCAACTGGACATAGTTAATTCCTTCAATCTGAAGCAGAGATTCCAAAGCGTTAAATGCTTCTAATGTGGCATAAGGATAAGGCGAAGGATAGAAATCAATTCCTCTAAAGTTAATCTTGGTATTTTCTGCTTGTATTTCCTTTTTTTCTTTTGCTAAAACCGCCGCTTTTTGCTCGTAGATATAATTATCTTCCTCTGCCTTAGTTTGTAAAAATAAATTCAAAGATAATCTTATCTCAAACAAAGATATTAAGAGGCAGGCTAAAACAACCAAAGTAATAAGAATTCTCTTATTAAAAATCATTACCTTCCACCTCCGTGTCTCAATAAATTAATGTCATAGAAAATGCGTTGCGGAGAAGTTTTTAGGTCGCCGAAGTGAGTTGTTTTTGTCTCCTGCCAGGATTTCACTCCCAAACTGTATAAACTCGCCCAAAGCCAGTGAAAACCAAATATCCAATAAAGCGGCAAAAACAAAGCTCTCTTCCATCCTCGTTTCTTAATGCTGTTATAGGTGAGAAAAGAAAAGAAGACAAAAGTCCAACTTAGCCAAATCCAACCGGTTACATTAAAGACAGAAACTTGATTGGTCAAGTAGTAAAACCAGTAAAGGAAATTAGACATCCACCAGGCAAAAACAGATAGAGGGCTTAACCGATAGATATAATCCAGCCAATTGCCAAACTTATCTAAATTATCCCAAGTAACTCTCAGGTGTCCTTTAATCCAACGTGATCTCTGTTTCATTATTCCACTCCATGAAGGCGGCTTTTCATCATAAACAACAAGATTATCAGCAAAGATAATTTTTTTCTTTTTAAGGGTCAATCTCGTAAAAAGCTCAAAGTCTTCTACCAAAGAATTTTGCCATCCTCTCACTTCTTTTAAAGTTTGCGTCCGGATAAAAATTCCTGTACCTGCTAAAAAACAAGGGAGATGGAAAACATCTCTGCCACGCCACGAGATTGAAGAAAAAGTGTCATATTCCACTTCCTGAAGAAAAGTCAACAACGAGGCAAATTTATTACTGGTGGAAAGTTCGGTTTGAATAGCATCAACGCTTTCTTCTCTAAAATATACTGCTGCTCGATTAAACAATTGTTTATCTTTTATCCTATTGTCAGCGTCAAATTGGGCGATGATTTCTCCATTCGCACTCTCTAATCCTCTATTCAAAGCCAAGGCTTTGCCGGATTTACGGGTTTTAATATCCAAAATGCGAATTCTTGGATCTTTTACTGATCGGGCCTTAGAAATTGTCGCGTCGGTACAATTGTGCGCCAAAACAATTATTTCTAAATTCTTATATTCCTGTATTATCAAATCTCCCAAAATGTTTTTAATGACGCCTTCTTCATTGTGCGCTGGAATTAAAACAGAAATTAGAAACGAATCGTCGTTAATCACCGCGTCTTCCTTTTTCTTATACCAAGCGCTTGCCAATCCCATTAAAATCCAGATAAACATACTTAGATACATTAAAATCACACAAAGAATCAGAAAAAAAGGAAATTGGACATCTAAAGCGCGAGACGCAAAGTGATTTTGGAAAACAATGTCTTCTCCTGATACTTGAAAAATAGTCATCACTAAAATGCTGATCACATATACCGCTAAAACAAGAGTAGCAAAAGCGTAAACACAATCTTCCAAAGAAAAAATTCCTATCTTTCTAAAAAATCTCACTAATGTTCACCTCCTCTATCAATTTTATTTTTCCGAAATAAGCATTATCAACAAATATCTTCCCAATGCCTTTAAATTCCAATACTGGGTCTCCTTTCCAAGCACCTGATGGCGATTGGGCAATTAAGCCAAAATATTCCCAATCTCCGTGACTGCTGCCTTCAATCCAAGGGCCATAGCAGGCATAACTGGGATATTTCCCGTCATCCGGCAAGAAAAACTGATGCGCTAATCTGAATCCCCCTTCTTGAATCTCATATTTTACCCAAAATGAAACATAATATAATTCTTCGGCATCAACATTTGGCTTCAAAAATAAATCAGGAACTGCAATCGCGCCGTGATCACTTTTGTTTTTGCCTTGAATCATAAAAGACCATCGGCCCATATAATTATCCCTGGAACATAAAAAAGATACTTCTCCTAAAAAAAATTCTCCGCCCCAAGGATAAGGCCTAAAGCCATTAACATCGGAAAAAACATCGGCTGATTCTGTGACAAATTCAAAAGAATTATTCTGGAAAATCGCTTCGCTTGAATGGCTAGAATCTAATAAAATACGATAATTGCTTGGCAATTTGATGCTGGCGAGTAATATCGGGGCGTTACTTTTATTTTCTGAAGACCCGTAATTAAAAACTGGAATAAAACTCGCTCCTAAAACCAGAAAAACAAAAAATATCACTAACACTCTTTTCATTCTATTTTACCTCCTTTCTTTTATTTTTATATTTTTAATTTTCAAGGTGCAATTATTAAGTATTGTAATAATAAATCCTTATAATCAATTTGTCAACCCCCCTCCTCTGGAGGAGGGGGGTTGACCCTGAAATCAATTTTAATTAACCTAATTTTGAGGTATAAAAAAATGCTGCCGCCTTTGGCAAGCCAAAAACGACAGCAATGGTGTTATTTATAGGCCTTGCGGCTTAGAAATAACACCAGAAGTAGTATAGCAAATTAAAAATCTGTGTCAAGCCCCTTGTGGATAACTCAAAAGCCGAGAAAAATCTCGGCTTTTGATAAAATTATTCTTTTTCTTCCACTTTAATCCTTACTGTCTTTTCTTTAGGTTTTATTATTTTCGGCATCGTAATGGTTAAGACGCCTTTTTTATATGATGCCTTTATTTTCTTTTCATCTACGGAGCAAGGTAATCTAACTAATCTTTCAAAACTGCCATGCCTTATTTCTTTACGCCAATATTCTTTTTTCTTTGTTTCTTTTTCCTTCTCCATTGTTCCTTTCACTCTCAAGTATTGATCTTCGATTGCGGCTTCTATTTTATCTGGATCAAAACCTGGCGCGTTTAATTCAGCTACTACTTCTTTATCTGTTTCATAGAGATCAAGCGCCGGCTCATTTAGCTTTATCGGGAACAACTCCGGCAATTGAGGGTTCTCCTCGTCAAAAATTTTATCTAGATCAAAAAAATCACGTGGAATTAAACTGTACATAATTATTTATTTTTATTAAGTTTAATTAGTTAATTTTTCGACCTTTTAAATTTATCTTTGCAATAATATATTATATTTATTTTGAAATTAATGTCAAGAAATTGTATAATGCCACCCTAAATTAGACTCCGCAGGCATTTTAAGTAGTTGATTGACGGATTGGTTTTGCAGTTGCGCTTGCAGCAGTTTCTGTTTCTGCCACTGCACCATAAATTGTACCGGAGAAAGT
>JBAZEI010000026.1:0-4405 GCA_041654015.1 Minisyncoccota bacterium
CCTCTCAAGCTAAATTAAAAAATGAAAACGAAAAGATTATCTATCAGCTATTTTCTGAAGAAAACACTTTAGCTATTGACAAAATTATAGAAAAATCTAATCTTTGTTCAAAAGAGGTATTAATTAATCTGACTTCGTTAGAACTTAAAGGTCTTGTAAAAAATATCGGCGGAAGCTATTATTTAAAAATTTAATCTTATGAATTTAGTTATCGTTGAGTCGCCGGCAAAAGCGAAAACAATTTCTAACTTTTTAGGCAAAAATTTTAAAGTCGTTGCCAGTTATGGTCATGTGCGCGATTTGCCTAAATCCAAACTGGGCATTGATATAGAAAACAATTTTAATCCTCAATATATTATTCCTCTAAAGGCGCGAAAGACGGTGAATCAATTAAAAAAGCTCAGCCAAAAAACACAAAATATCATTTTAGCTACGGATGAAGACAGAGAGGGAGAAGCTATTGCCTTTCACTTAATTTCAATATTGGAACCAAATGAATCTCAACCTCTAGAATCCAAAATTCAAAACCCAAAATTTAAAAGGATTGCTTTTCATGAAATAACTAAACCGGCTATAGAAAATGCTTTGGAAAATCCGCGCCCTATTAATTTAAACTTGGTTAATGCCCAACAAGCAAGAAGGATTTTAGACCGTTTGGTAGGCTATGAACTGTCTCCTTTTCTATGGAAAAAAATATTTCGGGGTTTATCCGCAGGAAGAGTCCAATCGCCCGCTTTAAGATTAATCGTTGAAAGAGAAGAAGAAAGAAAATCTTTTAAAGAAGAAAAATATTATACTATTGCCGCTTCATTTTCTAAAATTACAAATGAAAGCGCTAAACCTCAAGTCATTGAAGCAGATTTATACAAGATTAATAACGAGTTAATAGCCAAACCCGGCATTAAATCAAAAGAAAAGGTTTTGAAAATAAAAAAAGACCTTAAAAATCAGAACGCTTCTGTTTTGGAAATAGAAACAAATGAAGTAAAACGCCATCCGGCGCCTCCTTTTACCACCAGCACCTTACAACAGTCTGCCTGGCAAATATTGCGTTTCTCCGCCAAAAAAACAATGTATTTGGCTCAATCGCTTTATGAAGGAAAAAATTTAGGCCAAGGCCCTGAAGGTTTGATTACTTATATGAGAACTGATTCAACTAATATTTCCCCTTTGGCCATAGAAAGCGCCAATAATTTTTTAGCTGAAACTTTTGGCAAAGAATATACTCTGCCACAACCAAGAATATTTAAAAAACAATCCCGGCTTGCTCAGGAAGCTCACGAAGCAATCCGCCCGACTAATCCATTTCATACTCCGGAGAAAATTAAAAAATATCTAACTAAAGATGAGCTGCCTTTATATACTCTCATTTGGTCCCGATTTTTAGCTACTCAGATGCCATCAGCGCTTTTAGAAAAAACTACTATTATTTTTGAGAGCCAAACTAAAAACAGTAAATATTCTTTTAAGAATAATTGTTATCACTTGAGCTTTGACGGCTTTTTCCGTATTTATCCTTACTCAAAACCATCCAACCTTCAAGAGAAGCCCGATTTAACCCCCAAAGAAGAAGTAAAAATCATAAAAATCACTTCTGAGGAGCATTTAACTCAACCTCCACCGAGATATAATGACGCTTCTTTAGTAAAAACCTTGGAAAATTTTGGTATTGGCAGGCCTTCAACTTATGCCCCCATTATCTCTGTTTTGGAGCAAAGAGGGTATGTCTTAAGAGATAAAAATAAATCTTTTGTTCCAACAGAAGTTGGAATTTTGGTTAATGAAGTCTTGACCAAACATTTTCCTAACATTGTTGATTACAAATTTACCTCAAAAATTGAAGAAAAATTAGATCAAATCGCCGAAGGCAAATTAGATTGGACGCACACCGTCAGAGAATTCTATGAACCTTTTAAAAACAACTTAGAAAAAAAATACGAGGAAGTGTCAAAAGAAAAACTTGTTCCCGCTGTGGAGAGTAAGGAAAAATGTCCAAAATGCGGAAACAAATTAATTATAAAATTAGGCCGCTTCGGCAAATTTCTGGCTTGCTCTAATTGGCCGAAGTGTGATTTTACAAAATCAATCAATGATGAAATTTCTATGAAATGCCCTCAATGCGGCGAAGGAGATATTGTAAAAAAAAGAAGTAAAAAGGGCCAAATGTTTTATGCCTGCTCACGCTGGCCTCAATGTGATTTTTCCTCTTCTTATATACCTACTGGTGAAAACTGCCCCCAATGCGGGAAACCCCTTGTAGAAACCAAAACTAAAATCAAATGTTCAAATCGTCAGTGCAATTATGAAAAACTTAAAGAAGCAAATAATCAAGAATCTTAACGGCTCTCTAAATAAAAAAGAAACAGATTTGCTGGAAAAAGCTTTTGAGTTTGCTGAACAATCTCATTCAGAACAAAAAAGATCCTCTGGGGAGCCGTTTATTAATCACCCGCTAAGGGTAACTTTAATTATCAGTCAAATGAAGTTAGGAATTAATGCTGTCATTGCCGGCATTCTTCATGATGTAGTAGAAGATTGCAATGTCCCGATTTCAAAAATCAGAACGGAATTTAATGAAGAAGTGGCCTTTTTGGTCAATGGATTAACCAAAGTTAATAAAATTAAATATAGAGGGCAAGAAAAGGATGATGCCGCCGAAAAAGAAAATTTCCGAAATATGATCCTGGCAATGGCTAAAGATTTAAGAATTATCATCATCAAATTAGCCGATCGCCTGGATAACATGAAGACGTTATGGTCTTTGAATCATCAATCCCAAACCAAAAAAGCCTTGGAAACATTGGAAATTTTTGCTCCCTTGGCTTATCGTCTGGGAATGACTGATATAGCTTCCCAATTAGAAGACCTGGCTTTTCCTTATGTTTTTCCCGAAGAATACAAATTGACGCGTAAAATACTGGGTAAAAGAAGAGAGGAGCAAAAGGAGTATCTAAATAAATTAGTGCCTTTAACAAAAAAAAAGTTGCAGGAAAATAATATAAACCCAAAAGAAATAAAATTTCGCACCAAGCATTTGTATAGTATCTGGCGCAAACTTCAAAAGGAAGAAATGGATATTAAAAGAATCTATGATTTGGTAGCAATGAGAATAATTATGGCCAACATTGAAGAATGCTATGCTGCCTTGGGCGTTATTCACCAAATGTGGAAGCCGCTGCCGGGGCGCTTTAAGGACTATATCGCTCTCCCCAAGCCAAATGGCTACCAAAGCCTTCATACCACAGTTTTTGCCGAAGATGGCCGCATTGTTGAAATTCAGATCAGAACTTCTCAAATGGACGAAGAAGCAGAATGGGGAATTGCCGCCCATTGGATTTATAGTTCATCAAAACAAACCAACAACTATAAAAAAAGGAAGGAATTTTCTCCCCCAAAGAATTTTTATTGGATCAATCAATTAAGACAATGGCAAAAAACTTTTTATAAATCAGAGGAATTTTTAAACGCTTTAAAAGTTGATTTTTTTAAAGATAGAATTTTTGTTTTAACGCCCAAAGGAGATATTATTGACTTGCCGGACGGGGCGACACCAATTGATTTTGCTTATCAAATTCATACTGATATAGGCGATCAAGCCACAAGGGCTTTGGTAAATGGAAAATTAGTTCCTCTTGACTATAAATTGCAGTCCGGAGAAATGGTGGAAATTGTTATCAAAAAAGGGAAACGTCCTTCTTCTTCCTGGCTGGAATTTGTAAAAATGAACGAGACTCGTAAAAGAATCCAGGATGCTTTAAAGGGGAAAGATTTTATTTAAAATTTTATCTAAATCCTGGCGGGAAAAAAATTTGATTTCAATCGCTCCTTGGTCCCCTTTCTTTTTTATGAGAACCGGGGTCCCTAAAAGATTTTCCAATTTTTCTTTTAATTCCAAATCTTGAGGGTCCAAAGAAATATTGCGTCTCCTCATCTCTAGCGATTGTTTTTGGTTTAAATGCAGATAGTGCTGAGCTAATTCTAATGACTCACGGCCTGAAAGATTTCTAGCTAAAATTTCTCTTAAAAAAATTCTTCTCTTTTCTGCATTACTAAATAAAAGGATTGCCCGGGCATGACCTTCGTTGATTCTTCCTTCTTCTAATGCCTTCTGGGCTTCCATTGACAGTTGAAGCAAGCGCAAAGTATTAGCAATAGATTCTCGGCTTTTTCCTATTCTCTGCGCCAAAGATTGCTGGGTCAAACCAAATTCATCTATTAAGCGGGCAAAGGCCCTGGCTTTGGCAATGGGTGTTAAATCCTCACGCTGAATATTTTCTATTAAAGCCAGCTCTAATTTTTTCTGCTCTCCAACTGGCTTTCTGATAATCACCGGCACTGTAGGTAAACCCAACATTTTTGCCGCCAATAACCTTCTTTCTCCAGCGATTAACTCATATTCAACTTC
>JBAZEI010000027.1:0-3433 GCA_041654015.1 Minisyncoccota bacterium
CAACGGCTGTATCTTTTTCTATCCGGGCCACAACTAAGGGTTCTAAAATGCCATATTCCCTAATAGAATTGGCTAATTCCTGTATTGTTTCTTGGGGAAAAGTTCTCCGGGGTTGTTGAGGATTGGATTTAATTTTTTCTACTTCAATATAAAAAATTTTTTCTTCTAAAAGAGATTTTTCTATTTCGGGTTCCGAAACATTTTTTTTCGTTTCCAAAAAATTATCTTTTAATTCTGTCAAACTTTCAGTTTCAATTAATGGCGGCGGCTGAAAATCTTTTTGAAAGCCGTCTTTGATAGAATTAAAAGGCGATTCTGCTTCTCGGGGAAAATCGTTAAAAGTATTATTAATTTTTTCAGTTATTTTTTCTTCCAAAGCGTCGTCATTAACTTCTTCAAACTTACTATCCGAAAAAGGATCTCTTGGTGAATGTGAACCTTCTGATTGATTAGAAAAATCTTTTTTTGGCGGAATCAAAGCATTAATGCCTTGCCCTAAAGAATCTTGATTATTCATAGAAATTTATTATCACATTAATAAGATGTCATCGTGAGTTTCCAGTTTTTTTATTAATTCCTGAGCCAATTGTCTATAGGCCCGAGCTCCCTCAGAATAAGGGTTGTATTGAATAATCGGTTTGCCAAAACTGGGCGCTTCAGCCAAACTAACATTTCTTGGAATTTCCACCCTAAAAACATAGCCGGGAAAATTTCTGCGAATATGTTTAGCAACCATTCTATCTAATCTATTCCTTTTGTCGTATAAAGTCAAAATTGCTCCTAAAATTCGCAGGTCTTTTTCTAAGTTTCTTCTTATTAAATTTATTGTGGTAATTAGTTGAGATAAACCTTCCAAAGCATAATATTCTGTTTGAATGGGAATCAGGACTTGATCGGCCGCTACCAAGCCATTGACAGTCAAAACACCTAATGATGGCGGTAAATCTATCAGCATATAATCATAATCTGGTTTTAACGAAGAAAGAACTTGAGCTAATCTAAATTCTTTATTGGGGAAATAATCCAATTCTACCTGGGCGCCAATCAAATCAGGCGAGGCCGGCAAGAGATGTAGGCCGAAAACCGAAGTTTTATAAATTACCTCTTGGGGAGAATCGTTAAATATAAGCAAATTATAAACTGTTTTTTTAAATTTTTTGTAATCAAAACCTAAACCCGAAGTGGTATTTGATTGAGCGTCAAAATCTATCAACAAAACCTTCTTGCCAAAAGCAGCCAAATAAGCCCCCAAGTTCATTGTTGTGGTAGTATTGTGTACAACAAAAGCTCCTTGCCCAGCAATAAAATTATGATTTTTATTAATAGTTAAATCATAGACATAGCCCTTATAATTAATTCGTTTTATATTAACTATCCTCTCCCAAAATAAATCAGATTGGCTTAATAAAGATAGAAAAGTTAGTTCTTTATTATTTTTATCTATAGAATGGTTCTTTTTAATCCTTAAAAGAATATCTTTTAAAGAATCATAAGAAATATAATTACTATTGTCTTCATAATCTGTAATTGTCCCTTGGCAACCTAATTCCTTTTGTAGTAAACCCAATTTCTTTCGTGTCTTTTTCAATAATCCATTGACTGGAACAATGTCGATATTTGTATTATGCCTAAAATAACAAATTTGCTGTAATCTTTTCTTTTTGTTTTTATTTTTGATTGGAAAAAATTGTAAAATCATTTTCAAGTAATTGGATCCGCTGATAGTAAGAGTATAATAAACTCTTTTTTTGGGGTGTAGCGAATTACTGGCTGAGTCAATTGCGCTTTTAATGGTGGCGTTAATACCAAATTTCAGAAAAGCATATTGTAATCTAATAATGTTCTCTTGACTAGCACTAGTTATCTCTAAAGTAGATCTATCTTTTGCTATATAGCCATCACAATCTATATAGGCCGCTAAATAAGTAGCTAAAACATTTTTTGGTGATTCTAAGATTTTATTGGGAATCTTAACTTGTGATGATTTTAATAATCCTCTGATTGGTACCTCAAAAACATCATACAGTACCTTCATTAATGTGCCTGCTTTGAAAACATTTACTATCCATTGATTACCTCTTTTCTCTTTTTTATAAGATAAACCTAATTTTTCGCAATAAGAAATAAACTTTTTAATTATATTACTTGAAGTATTATGAAGAACAATTCGAGAAGGCCCTAAATATCCTTCAGCTAAAATAATGGCTAAAAACTCAGCTAGGTCTTTGTCAAGGAAAAAAATTGGCTTTATAGGGCTAGAATAATGAAAAGATTTATTGTAATATATAAACTCCTGAATTATTCTTTTTGGCCAATTTAATTGCTGAAACACCTTTATAGAAAATCCTCGATGAAATAAATAATCAACTAATTTTTTCTTATTCAAAAAATAAACATAGGATCTACCATTTTTTTCTCTCTTAATAATTCCCGACTTTAAGAATTTTTGTAAATGGGCAAAAATACAGGCTTTATTCTTTATTTTGTATAGATCCCCGGCTACCATTTTTTTTTCTTCTAAGAGAGAAAATAATATTTTATTTTTAATATCAGATGGATAAAGTAAAATTGTTTTGAGGTGTTTTTGAATTAATAACTTATCATTTATTTTGACAAAAATTCTTTCTGAAAGATAAGAAGTTAATTCAATGTTTTTTTGGGGAAAAGAAAAATTTAATTGTCGTGGAGTAGCAATAAAATCATCTTTTTCTATATCCTTTGCTTTAAGCCATATTAATTTATCATTGCGTAAAGTTAAAAAGGGATGTTCTGCTGTAACCTTTATTAATTTTCCTTTATTTGTTTTAATCTTGTATAGTTTATTGGTTTTACCGCGATATAAATAATCTACTTTGCTCTTAATTAATTTCAGCTCCCGATTCAAAGAAAAAACCTCTAATTTTTCTTTTGGTTTTATGAAGAAATCATCTCGCCGTTGACAATCTTTTCTGGAATAATCATTATAATGCTGGTAAAATAATTGCTTAATACTCATAATTTTCCCCGAAGATAAAACTACTGGTGTTTCAGGCGCCAAACATTTTCCTACTCCCCCTTTTTGATTGCAAATAGCGATAATCTCTGCCATTTTAAATGAATAACGAGTTACAAATTATAAATAAAGGATTATTTTTATTATATCAAAATAAAAGTATTTAATAAATAATCTCTGCCTTGAATTTTGTATGTTAAATAATGTATACTACACATAACATTGAATATATTGATAAGGGCAGGTGGCGAAATTGGCAACCGCGATAGATTCAAAATCTATTGGCCTTAAGGTCTTGAGGGTTCGAGTCCCTCCCTGCCCACATTAAAAATATGGAAGTTCAACTTCCATATTTTTAATGTGGGATACTCTAAAATTTTTCGCCGTTTTCCTCCTCTTGCGTCCAAATAAAACTTATGTTATTTTATTTTCAGGAAAAAC
>JBAZEI010000028.1:0-3415 GCA_041654015.1 Minisyncoccota bacterium
TTCATCTGGCGAGGTAGGCCCTCTGCGCGGTCCTGGAAGAAGAGAAATTGGCCACGGCGCTTTAGGAGAAAAAGCCCTTTTACCAATTATCCCTTCCCAGGAGGAATTCCCTTATACTATTAGGGTAGTTTCGGAAATTTTATCTTCTAATGGCTCTACTTCAATGGCGGCTACTTGCGCTTCTTCATTGGCTTTAATGGCAGCCGGGGTACCGATTAAAACTCATGTTGCAGGGATTGCTATGGGGTTGATGACAGATAAATCTTCCACCGGGAAAGCTATGGGCGAGTATAAAATTTTAACTGATATTCAGGGGCCGGAAGATCATTATGGTGATATGGATTTTAAAGTTGCCGGAACTAAAAATGGAATCACCGCTTTGCAAATGGATGTTAAAATTGAGGGGGTTGATAAAAAGATTTTAGCGGAAATATTGGATGAAGCTAAAAAAGCGCGATTATTTATTTTGGGAAAAATGAATCAAGTTATTTCTGAACCTCGGAAAAATCTTTCTCCTTTTGCCCCCAGAATATTCATTTTAAAAATCAAAAAAGACCAAATCGGAAACCTTATTGGGCCAGGAGGCAGAATAATTAATAAAATTATTGAGGATAATGAAGTAGCGATTGATATAGAAGAGGATGGCACTGTTTTTGTAACTGCTCCCAGCGATGAGAAAGCTCAGGCGGCAATAGCTGAAATTAAAAACGTCACAAAGGAATTTGTGGAGGGAGAAGTGGTAAAAGGGAAAGTGTCGCAAATTAGGGATTTTGGAGCGATTGTAGATTTAGGCGGCAAAAAAGAAGGCCTCCTTCATATTTCCGAATTAGCCCCTTGGCGCGTAGATAAAGTAGAAGATGTAATCCACAGAGATGAAGAATTAGATTTAAAAATTAAAAAAGTGGAAGATAACGGGAAAATCTCTCTTTCTTTAAAAGATATTCGTTATCCAGGGCGAGATAATAAAACAAGAAAAAAACAAGCGCCTTAAAAAGAGTTTTAGAGAATCAATGCTTTCCGTTAACCCCAATGAATGTTTAACCCAATCTTCTAGCGGGACTGACCACCACCTTTTAGGGAAAGACGGGGGTTGACTTTTATTTTGATAATATTATACTTTATAATAAGAATATAATAAGAAGGTCTTAATTTAAAGTTTAATTTTAAAAATATGCCAGAAAATTTTAATCTTAATTCAGATTTTTCTAATCAAAATTCTCAAAAGAGAGAGGAAAAAAACGGAGAAGAGACTTTTGGGGTCCAATCAAATCGTCAAACACCTCCTCAATATTCGCAACCAAGTGACAATCCTTTTGGAGAGATGCCTTCCTATCAGCAATCTCAACAGCAACAAGCTCAACAGCAATTTCAACAACCATCAAGCCAATTTGCGAGTCAGTCTTTTGATCAACCTCCTTCAGGGCAACATTATCAACAGGCCCCAGAACAATCTTTTGAACAAAAGCCGGAGCAAAAATTTGCGCCACCTCCTTCAAATGTTTTTATCAGAACTTCAGAGTCAGATTTAGAAAAAATTAAAACTGAGGGAGGCACTATTCCGGGAATAGAACCGGGTTTTTCAGGGCCTTCCATTCCTTCTGATGAATCAAGCGCTAAATTTCAAGAATTTCCCACAGAGCCAATTCCCTCTGGCAAGAAAAAGAATTTTATCCCCTTGATAATTATCGGCGTTTTAATTATCGTCGGCGGTTTGTTGGCCTATTTTTATTTAGTGCCTCTTTTATTCGGTGGAGAACAAGCAGTGACGACGACAACAACGCTGGAAACAACAACCACAACGACAACAACAATAGTTGTTTTTTCACCATATCCTCAAATTAGCGGGCCCTTTCAAAAGTCTATATTTAATATAGAAATATCAGGAGACATAATAGTGGAAGGCATAAAATCTGCGGCAATTGTTGAATTGTCTTCGCCGGATACTTTTAAAGTTTTACTTCCTCAGGTGCATAACGATCCCTTGACCAATGAAGAAGTTGTGCTTTCTCTTATCCCTCAATTACCACAAAGATTACACCCTTATCTTTTAGCTCGTAAATATTTGGTCTATGTCTATTACGGCGAGGTTAATCCTTCGCTGGGCTTAATCATTGATATTGGCGAAGAAAATAAAGAAGAAGTAAAATCAGTTTTCTTGGCTTGGGAAAAGAATTTAGGCATCCTAAATGATTTAAAGAGTTTCTTCTTGGTTAATATACCGCCAAAAAAAGCGAAAGAGTTTCAAGAAACAACTAATGCTGAAGCAGAAATACGCTATTTTTCGTATTCCGGAGAAGAAGCGGCAATTAGCTACGCCTTTGTTGATCAGTATCTCATAATTAGTTCTTCTTTGGAATCAGTAAATAGCGCGATTTCTCACTTACGCGGCGTCACCGAACCAATTTATCCTTAAATTGCTTTTTAATTTACCCCCACACCAAACGAACTTATGATGCCAGGTTCTTCATATTGATATTTATCTTAAATTATCTTTCAAATATCTGGCATCTTATTTTACAGTATAATATCAAATAGAATATATAAAAATAGCAGTAATTGATGGGTTTATATAATTTTGAATTTCGTTATGGTGTGGGGGTTTAATTTAAGATAAAATAGTAGTCCTATGAATAAATTAGCTAAGTCTTTTTTAATTGTGCTGCTTATTTTTTTCAGCCTTTCTTTAATTTTTTCTGTTATAAATAATTTTGCAGTAACTCCGCAGGAAATAAGCCTTTCAGAGGCAATTCAGGTTTTGAGGAGAGAGAAGCCGGAAAAAGTTATTGTTCGTTCTAATAATTTTGAAATTTATCTTGACGAACAAACTGTTTTCAAGGCGCAAAGAGAGCCCAGCGCATCTTTTCCAGAAACTCTTCAGAATTTTGGTTTTTCACCAGAAGAGATAGCTGGTTTTAATATAGAAATTAAATCAGAAACTGGAGCAGCAATTTTCTTTTCAATTCTACCAATTTTAATCCCGGTTGTTTTTTTAGGTTTTCTTTTGTTTTATTCTTTGCGTCGAGCAAATCAAGGAGCAATGCAGGTTTTTTCTTTTGCTCGGTCTAATATTAAATTATTTTCTCCTACCGAAGATAGAATTACTTTTAAAGATGTAGCTGGTTTAAAAGAAGCGAAAGAAGAGTTAAAAGAAGTGGTGGAGTTTCTAAAAACCCCAAAAAAATTTTATGATTTGGGAGCAAAAATTCCCAGAGGAGTTCTCTTAATGGGCCCGCCGGGATCAGGGAAAACCCTATTAGCAAGAGCGGTAGCAGGTGAAGCCAAGGTTCCGTTTTTCCATATTTCCGGCTCGGAATTTGTGGAAATGTTTGTAGGGGTTGGAGCAAGTCGAGTGCGAGACACTTTTGCGACTGCCAAAAAAGCATCTCCTTCAATTTTATTTATTGACGAAATTGAT
>JBAZEI010000029.1:0-2606 GCA_041654015.1 Minisyncoccota bacterium
GCATCGGCAAAAATGAGTTTTCCTTTTTCACCTCCCTCATAATCAGGAATTTCCATCAGGAAAAAAGAAGAGGGGACAGAGACATTTTTTTCTAGACCGATTATTTGTTTGGCAACCGTGATGAATTCTCCAGAAGTAAAAACACATCCCCCAATCATTCCATCGGCTTTTTCTAATTTTAGGATCATTGCCGCAAAATACAAAGGATGGAAAATCATTTTTTCAGTGACGCTATTGGGAAAACCTGTAATTTTAGAAAGCTCTTCAGCAAATTGTTCTTTGTCGGCTGAGATTTTTGGGTCAATCACTTCAATGCCTTTTATTTTATTTTTCCCTACTAAAATGGGTTCGGCAATTTCTTTTTCTTTTAAAATTTTAGCCGTGGCAATTATTCTTTCGTCTTCTCCTTCGGGAAAGATTATTTTTTTGAGCTTATTAGCCATATAAAATTAAAATTTTAATAATTTAAAAACTTCTTGAGCTATCATTAATTCTTCATTTGTTGGGATGACAAGAATGGCAACCTTTGAGTTTTTTGATGAAATGATAGTTTCGGATTTTTTATTTTTTCTTTCATCAATTTCTGCCCCGAGATATTTTAAACGTTTTATGGCATCTTTCCTAAACTTTACCGCTCCTTCGCCGATGCCCGCGGTAAATACCAGAACATCCAAACCAGAAAGAAGAGCGGCATAAGCCCCGATATGCCTCAAGACGCTTCTTAAATAAATTTGATAAGCTAATTTAGCCATTTTTTCCTTTGATTTTAAAATATCCCTGAAATCTTTGAGGCCGCAAATTCCAATAAAGCCGGACTTTTTGTTTAAAATATCATCAACTTCTTCTGGCTTTAGGCCTAATTGAGAGATTAAATATATTGGTATTGCCGGATCAATAGAGCCTGATCTTGATTCCATGACCAATCCTTCCAAAGGAGTAAATCCCATTGAGGTGTCAATCGGTTTACCATTTTTAATTGCCGTGATAGAACTGCCTCCTCCCAAGTGGCAGGTAATTAATCGTTTTATTTTTTTACCTAAAATTTTTTCGGCTTCTTTTAAAACATAGTTATGGGAGATTCCATGGAATCCGTATCTTCTGATTTTTTCTTTAGTATAAAATTGATAGGGGATAGCGTATAAATATGCCTCTGGTTCCAAGGTTTTATAAAACCCAGTGTCAAAAACAGCCACATTTTTTGCCTGAGGCAATAATTCCATAGAGGCTTCAATTCCCATAATATTAGGCGGATTATGGAGAGGCGCCAGCCGGGAATAACTTTTTATTTTATTAAGAATTGCCTTGTTTATTATAACTGGTTTTCTTAGCTCTTCTCCTCCATGGACGACACGGTGGCCCACGGCCTTGATTTCTAATAAGCTTTTAACTTTTCCTGATTGAGAAATAGCCCGGAAAACTCTTTTAATCGCTTCTTTATGGTTTTTGGCTCCGCCTGGCAGGCCAACTTTGTCCTCTTTGCCGCTGTAGATTTCTTTTAATTTTTCATCAAATAACGAATATTTTATTGTGGCTGAGCCGGAATTTATTACAAGAATTTTTTTGGCCATAGTTTTAAAATGAAATAAATTTATATAAACTTGTTAATGCGAACGCTTGCCTTTTATTATACAATAAAATTAGCCAGGACGCTACAAACTAGATTATTGACTTTTATCTAAAAATATGTTATATATAAAATATCAGATAGTGTTTTGCTCTTTGGCAATTTAATAAAAAAATATAAGAAAATATAAGAAAGGAGGTTATGAGAGATGCTATTTAAGAAAAGCGGGGTCATAGCGCTGATGATACTGATGATGGCAGCTACTTTTTTAAATGGTTGTTGTTGTTTTTTGGGCGCAGAAAACGGATGGTATGATATTAGTAATTTTGTTATGCCGGATGACAGTGAGTTTATCGCTGAGATTGAAGAATTAACCGCACCTTGGCTAATTGCGGCATATATGGAGACTAATTTTGAATATCAACTATCAGGATGTGCAAAATCCCCATATTTGTTATGGAAGACAAAGAAAGGGGATTGCAATGATTTCGCGCTCTTTGGTGTCTATGTAGCAAGCTATCATGGGTATGACGCCTATTTGGTAAGAATATTTTTTGAAGATAGCGATACAAGGCACTGGCTCGGAGTTTATTGGGAGGAAGTGTTTGGCTTGTATTCATACACTTCAAACCAATTTTTCAGCTATTATGTGCTGAAAGATATAGGAGGAGTGGTAGAAAATTATTGCAAAATACACCAGAAAAATTGGATGAAATACGAAGTGTATGACTATAGAATGAATTTAGTAGAGGAAAAATCAAAATAAAGGCGCAGGAAATAAAAACCTTGCGCCTTTTAAATTTGCTCTGTTAAGTCATAAAGATGACAATTGAAACACAGGAGAACTGTTCTCCTGTGTTTCAATTATTATTTATTATGCTATGGGGGTTGACAAAAACGAGTCTGGCGAGTAGTATTTAATTGAACTCTTCCCTATCTCTATAAATAGAGAAGAGTATAACTCTCTTAATTTCGCAAATACGGTAAGAAAGATACTGTCTATTAGAGAGATAAGAGAGGAGGTCGTAAATTAAGATAACCG